>CAZIVQ010000451.1:0-4549 GCA_964542415.1 uncultured Bacteroidia bacterium
AGCGTTGGTCTATGGCTACTCCGAGCGATTGGAGGCGTTGGAGGTAGGCGGGGGCGAGGGGGAAATCCCGCTGATCGAGGACAATGCCTCGCTGGATTCTCCCTTGTTGCGCGGCTTCACTCAAAGCCGGGCGGGCGTTGGCAGGTTTGTCTGATAAGAAAATCCAGGATTTTTCGGTTTGTGCCCACGAACTCACGATCCAAAGCAAACACAGCCCCAAACTTACGAAGCGTTTCATATAGCTAATTGCTAATTCGAATTGCTCCTGATTAACGGGGGAAAGGGGCGGGATGTTTTGAGGAAGAACATGGGGACATTCTGCCCCAGTCAAGAAGCGGGTTCGACCCAAAAAAGAACGGGAGGCTTGCTCAGGCAAACCTCCCGTTCCCACAGAGGGGTAGCTTTTGTAAAAGCAGGGCTTTATCCAGCCGGTTGGGGTTCGGGCAGAACCTCCGCCGGGGCAGCCTTTCCGACCGGAGCCGGGCGGGAGGGCTGGACTTCGAGCCGGGCCTGGGCCTCCACCGCAGCTTCTGCCGCTTGGATGGTCATGGTTTCAGGGGCCTCGGTAGAAGGGGCGGGCAGCGGGCTGGTCATCGGAGCTACTTGCGGCGCTACGTTGAGGTGTGCTTCTGCGGTCCCGCTATCCATGCCTCTGAGGGTCGGGGCAATGACCAGGGCCACGACCGACATCAGCTTCAGCAAAATGTTGAGCGAAGGTCCGGAAGTGTCCTTGAAGGGGTCCCCTACGGTGTCACCCACGACTGCGGCCTTGTGCGGCTCAGAGCCTTTGTAGTATTTTTCCCCGTTGATGTCTACGCCTTCTTCAAACATCTTCTTGGCGTTGTCCCAGGCCCCGCCGGCGTTGGATTGGAAGATGGCCATGAGCACCCCGGCGGAGGTCACCCCGGCAAGCAGGCCTCCGAGCATTTCTGCCCCCCCGGCAAAACCGACCAGTACCGGTACGGCAATGGCGAGCAAGCCCGGCATCACCATTTCCTTGATCGAAGCCTTGGTGGAAATCTCCACACACTTGGCATATTCGGCTTTGCCATCCGCTTTGCGGAAGATTTCCATGTCTTCGGGCGAAGCGCTGGACAAGTCGGAATCATACTTGCGCATGATCTCCAGGGCATTTTTCAGCTCCGGAATGGTGGCGAACTGCCGCCGTACTTCCTGAATCATCGCCATGGCGGCACGGCCCACAGCATTCATGGAGAGGGCCGAGAAAACGAAGGGCAGCATGGCTCCCACAAACAAGCCCGCCATGACTTTGGGCTGGGCGATGTCGATGGTTCTGATACCGGCTTGCTGCATGAAGGCCGCAAACAGGGCGAGGGCCGTCAGGGCGGCCGAAGCGATGGCAAAGCCTTTGCCGATGGCGGCGGTGGTGTTGCCTACGGCATCGAGTTTGTCGGTGCGTTTGCGCACCTCTTTGGGCAGCTCGGCCATTTCGGCAATGCCCCCGGCGTTGTCAGAAATGGGGCCATAGGCGTCTACCGCCAGCTGAATGCCCGTATTGGCCAGCATGCCTACTGCCGCGATGGCGATGCCGTAGAGCCCGGCAAATTCGTAGGAAACGAGAATAGCGGCGGCGATCAGAATGATGGGGATGGCGGTGGACATCATGCCTACTCCCAGGCCGGCGATGATGTTGGTGGCAGAACCGGTGAGCGACTGCCGGACAATGCTGGTGACGGGGCGGGTGCCGGTACCGGGGTAGTATTCGGTGATCCAGCCTACGCCCAAGCCAGCCACGAGGCCAGCGATGACCGCCCAGAAAATGCCCAGGGAGGTAAATTCTTTGCCGTCAAAGACCCAGGTTTCGGGCATCATAAAGCGGATGATGAAGAAGGCCGCCACCAGCATCAGCCCTGAGGAGACGTATTCGCCCATGTTGAGGGCTTTTTGAGGGTCACCGCCTTCTTTGACCCGCACAAAAAAGGTCCCGATGATGGAGACGATGATCCCGGCTGCGCCGAGCAGAAGGGGCAGCAGAACCGCGCTTAGGCCGCCCATTTGGCCAGCAAACTCGGGTAGGGCCACGAACGCTCCCCCGAGGACCATGGTCCCGATGATGGAGCCGACGTAGGATTCGAAGAGGTCAGCGCCCATCCCGGCTACGTCGCCGACGTTGTCGCCGACGTTGTCGGCGATGGTGGCGGGGTTGAGCGGGTGGTCTTCGGGGATGCCGGCTTCGACTTTCCCGACCAGGTCAGCGCCTACGTCGGCAGCTTTGGTGTAGATGCCGCCGCCTACGCGGGCGAAGAGGGCGATGGAAGAAGCTCCGAGCGAAAAGCCAGAAATTACGTTGAGAACGATCCCTAGCTCCACCGCTTCCATGGTGCCCGCGCCATCACCAGCGAAGTCTAGGGCATTGTAGAGAATGAGGAGCAAGCCCAGCCCGAGGATACCCAGGCCCACCACGCCCAGGCCCATGACCGAGCCACCAGCAAAGGCCACTTCGAGGGCCCGGCCCAGCGAAGTACGGGCGGCGTTGGTGGTCCGCACGTTGGCTTTGGTGGCCACGCGCATCCCGATGAAACCGGCCAGGCCCGAACAGACCGCCCCGGTGATGAAGGAGAGGGCTACCCAGTAGTTGGATGCCGCTTCCGTGGAGCCTTTGATGGCCAGCAAGATGGCCACGGCTACCACAAAAATACCCAATACGCGGTACTCAGCCCGTAAAAAGGCCATGGCTCCGTCCGCGATGTTTTTTGCGATGGTGCCCATGTTGGTTGTGCCCACTTCCTGTTTCGAAACCCAGGAGGAGCGTACAAACGTAAATAGCAGGGCAACCAAGCCTGCTACCGGTAACAAGTACACAATATTGTTCATACTCGGTCGACTTAAGATAGGATAAGAGTGTAGTAATATTCAAAGTTAGCGCATCAGCGTCAATTTCCAAATAAACGCAATTCATAGGTATCTAACAATTTAGATATTTGAATATTTTGTGTTATTCTTTCGGCTGATGGTTTGCGTCGGTTTTTTTGGGAAAAAGCTGCCATCTTTAACGCCTGAAAAGAGCCTGCATCCCTTTGGCTGAGGCATGCGATCCGGTAGGAAAAGCCGTACTGGACGCGGAGCTAGTGCTTGCGGAGCTAAATTCTCAACCATTTAACCTTGCCCTTTTTCCGCGGTACTGCGTCAGAAAATCCTCACCTAGCTCGCTAGGATCGGCTTTTCTTCCTTGTCCCACGAAAAAATGGCTGCGGTTAAATTGGTCAATTACTTTACTCCACAAGCACTAGTAGTCCTTCTGGAGTGGATTTTCCGCTTCTGCCTTGCGTTATCCCCTTTATTCTCATGAACCTTTCTTCTCCTCTCACGCTCGCTGAAACGGCTACCCTCTTAGGGTGTGAATACGTCGGCCCGGCTTCTCATGCCATCACGGGCCTAAACGAAATTCACATGGTGCGCCCCGGCGACCTGACTTTTGTAGATGTGGAAAAGTATTACCGCAAAGCCCTCGAAAGCGCCGCGACCACCATCTTGATCAACCAGGCGGTCGAGCCCCCACCGGGCAAAGGCCTGCTTATCAGCGAGCAGCCTTTCCGCGACTACAACCGCCTGACCAACCATTTTCAACCCGAGCAGTCGGTCGTGGCTAAGGGCTCCCCCAAACTCGGGCCCGGCGTGAAGCTCGGTGAGCAGGTGGTGATGGGCGAGGACGTGGAAATTGGGGAAGGCACCGAGATCGGCCACGGCGTGGTGATTGGCTCCCACGTGCGCATCGGCAAAAACTGCCGCATCTACCCCCGGGTCAGCATCAATGACCACTGTTTCCTCGGCGACGAAGTCTGCCTCAACAGCGGGGTGGTGCTGGGCGGCGAGGCTTTTTATTTTAAAAGCCTGCCCGACCGCAAGCACAAATTGCTCACCAAAGGCCGGGTCATCATCCATGACCACGTAGACATCGGAGCCAATACCACCGTCGACCGGGGGGTGAGTGGCGATACCATCATCGGCGAGTACACCAAGCTGGACAACCTGATCCAGGTGGCGCACGACGTGCAGATCGGCAAGCGCTGCGTGATCGCGGCCCAGTGTGGCATCGCGGGTTGCTCGGTAATCGAGGATGATGTGGTGCTGCTCGGGCAGGTAGGGGTGATCAAAGAAATGCACATCGGGAAAGGGGCCCTGGTCAACAGCAAATCGCTGGTCATCCAGCCGCTGGCAGGGGGCAAGCAATACTTCGGCTGGGTGGCCCGGGAAACCCGGCAGACTATGCGCGAACTGGTGGCCACCCGCAAGTTGCCCGATTTGCTGAAAAAAATCGAGGGCCTGCTGCGGCAGGACCGGGGAAAGACCGGGGAGGCCAACTGAACTTAGTAACAGCCGAAAAATAACCTCCCTTTTTCCATTTTAGGTAAAGAAATACAACCCCCTGTTTATCAACTTTTTACTCTGCTCTTCTGCGCCTTTTCGTGAAACAAAAAGGGGAAGTTATTCTTTGAGCCTTACTTAGCGGCTTTATGCAAATTTTATAAACTTTGCTCCGGCCGGTGGGTTAAATCTTTACAGTAAAGTTTTTCCTAGCCAAAGCTCC
>CAZIVQ010000452.1:0-4536 GCA_964542415.1 uncultured Bacteroidia bacterium
CAGCATAGCCTCCCAGATGCCGCATTCGCATCCAAAAATTACTTCACAGGTCTGCAGGCTGTTCCCCCTACGCGATAAAACTAGCTCACGGGGAAGGCCAATCCGCCCGGAATATGAGCAGCGAGGAGTTTCAACCCCTCGCTGCTCAGTGGCAAAGCAATTGGGGGAACCGCCTGGAATTAGCCGGTAATACAAGGAGTATTACGGGCTTTTTTTGTGGGCACCATCCTGCACAAGCACCTACCGCTCAAACATCTCCTGGAAGGTATAAAACCCCGCCGGCTGCTCAAGCAGCCACTCGGCGGCGATGACGGCCCCCAAGGCGAAGCCCCGCCGGTTGTGGGCATGATGCTCAATGCTGAGGCTGTCGATCTCCGAGGTATAGCTTACTTTGTGCCGCCCGAAGATCTCGCCGCCGCGGATGTAGCCCACCGATAGCTCATCCTCCGCCGGAGGGCGATGGCGCAGGGACTCGTCTGCGACCTTACTTTTTCGATCCAGGCCCGCAATGACCTGCTGCGCCAGGCTGTGGGCCGTGCCGCTCGGGGCATCGGCCTTGTGGCGGTGGTGCTGCTCTTCGATGAAGGGATCGTACTCCGGGTAGCGGTTCATCAGCTGGGCCAAGCGCTGGTTGAGCAGGAAGAGGATGTTCACCCCTACCGAAAAATTGGAACTGAACAGGAACCGGCCGCCTGCCTCCGCGACGAGGGCCTCGGCCCGGGCTTGCTCCCCGTACCAGCCCGTGGTGCCACTCACCATCGGCAGTCCGGTAGCCATCACTTTCTCCATCAAGCCAAAAAATGCTGCCGGGTGGGTGAAGTCGATCACCGCATCGGCGGTCTCGGGGCTCAGCCCCTCCAACTGCTCCGTATCGCCTTGGCCGATCCGGGCCACGACCTCATGCCCGCGCTGCTGCGCTTCTTGTTCTACTGCCTGGCCCATGCGGCCGTATCCGAGGAGGACGAGTTTCATGGTTAAATATGGTTACTGCTTGTTTTAACGCAGAGGGCGCGAAGGAGGCGCGGATCATGGATGGCGGTGAAACCGGTAGCGCGCAGAGAGAGGTTTGAGGAAAAAAACGCTGCGTCCTTTGCGCTACCTCTGCGTCCTCAGCGTTGAAAATAAAAGTGCCTGGCCTCGGCCTAAAACCGCACCGCCAACCGCAGTCCCGGGGCCCCATAGCTATTGCTCCCCAAGCCCATGCTGGGCACGAAGGTAGGGGCGGCCTGCACACTCAGGTCTTCCGACACGTCGAAGCCCTTGAGGTGGGCGTCGACATAGGCCTCGACCGTCTGGAGCACGTGCCAGCCGGCGGTGAGCATGATCATGAAGTCGCGGTTGCGGCGAAACTGGTTGCGGATGGTACGCAGGCCCTCGCTGTCGATGCCTTGGAGCTCGGGCTCGGGCGAGCAACCAAGTTCGGGAAAGACGGCACACTGAAACGCGAAGCCAAACCGCTGGTACTGCTGGTTGTTGTAGTCGATCAGGAAAAAAAAGGCCCCGTAGCCGCCGTAAACGAGGGGCAGCTTCCAATAGCTGCGGTTGTAGATCTGTCCCATACCCGGCACCAAGATGGCTCGTTGCCAGGCGATTTTGGGGTCGTAAGGCGGGCGCGGCCCGGCCCGGGTCAAGCCCTTGAGGTAAGGCAGCTTCAGCGTATCGCGGCGCCAAGGCAATTGCCAGAACAGGTCCACCTCTTCTTTCTCATTCTCCACGATCTGCGGCAAGTAGGCTTTCCATTCTTCCCAGTCAATCCCCCTTTTGCCGGGTTCCTGGGCCTGCATTTTTTTCAAAAAATCAGGCGGTGCCTGTTGCAGGGTATCCGGCTCGAAGCGCCGTTTGATGCTATCGGGCTGGGCAAAAGCCGTCAGCCCCGCCAGCAACAGCGCGCAGGTCAGCATCAGAGGCCGGAAAAGAATCAGGACCAAGGGCATGCAGGTGGTTTGGGCAAAGAGCCAGAGGGAGGCGAAAAGGTTGTATCAAAAGAAAAGGACCCATCGGACGAACGATCAGGATTTATCTAAGCGTCTAAACGTCTAAAAATCTATCCATCTAAAAATCTAAAAATCTATCCATCTCAAAATCTTAAACCTACAAATCTAAAATCTCCAAGATGCGGTCGAGGTCGTCATTCGAAGCAAACGGAATCACGATTTCGCCTTTGCCATCGGCTTTTTGAGCGAGGCGCACCTTGTTGCCAAATTTGTCCTCGAATTTTTGCGCCACGGCCTTGAGGTGGACATTGGCCGGGGCCGGGTCTTTTTTGGGGGCGGCTTTGGTGCCTTCGCGCAGGTCGCGGACTTTCTCCTCGACCTGTCGCACGGAGAGGTCCTTTTTCAGGATTTCTTTCAGCAGGGCCGACTGCTGGGCAAAGTCTTTGAGGCCTTTGAGGGGTTTGGCGTGGCCTTGCGAGAGCTTGCCACTGCGCAGGGCCTCCTGAATGTCGGGGGCAAACTTGAGCAGGCTCAGGTAATTGGTGACGCTGGAACGGGCCTTACCGACCTTATCGGCCACCTCTTCCTGGGTGAGCTTCAGCTCCTCGATCAGGCGCGAGTAGGAGAGGGCGATCTCGATGGGGTTGAGGTCCTCGCGTTGGATGTTTTCGATCAGAGCCATTTCGAGCATCTGCTCGTCGTCGGCCGTGCGCACAAAAGCAGGCACCGTCTTGAGCTTGGCGAGTTTGGAGGCGCGCCAGCGGCGCTCCCCGGCAATGAGCTGGTACTGGTTGTCGCTGAGCTTGCGCACCGTCAGTGGTTGGATGATGCCATGTACCTTGATCGAATTGGCCAGGTCCTCCAGGGCCACGGGGTCAAAGTCCTGCCGGGGCTGGTAGGGGTTGGTCTCGATGTAATGGAGGGGGATCTCGCTGCTCTCGGTCTTCTCGACCGAAAAATTGGGCGGGAGGATGGAGTCCAGTCCCCGGCCCATGTTGGGGCGCTTTCGTTTGCTCATAACTCGCTTCGTATTGGCCTACCAAAGTACGCATTATCCCTTCGCCTGACAACTGCGAATGCGGCCCGGTCGCGGTATCGGGTCGCCGCATGAGGTACCGCGCAAAGAAGCTGTCGTCGCGGCCGAGGTATTGGGTAGCCAAAACAAATGGCTGGGGGATGCCGGCGAGGCGGTAGGCTTGGTCGACTTGATTGGTCGAAAGGCCTGAAGGGGCATCTACCATTTCCTCCACGATAAGATAGGACCTGTCTTTTTTGTAAAATCCATACACATGGAGCAAAGGAATCAAAGTTGCCAACAGAAAACTCCCCCAAGCTAAACGGTACAACCATGAGCGTTTGTCAGCATGAAAAAGAAGGTGCCCGACCCATACAAAGCAAAAAAACTGTGCGGGCATGCTCACACGCAGTACCAAGTCGTTGTAATAACCCACTGTGAACCAAATGACGGTAGCAGAAATGAAAAACGCAATGAGGCAATGCTGGCGTAACCTCTGGGATGCAGGTTTGGAGAAAAAATGCCAACCTGTCAGAAACCAGAATGCCCCGGTTTCCCAGAGAAAAAAAAGCACGATCAAGGCTGGCCAGAACCATATGTTGGTGAAACTTCCGGCAAACCCTACATGATCCAGGGGTCGATGCGCAGCAAAATACAGAGCAACCGGAGCAAAGATTAGTAAGGCCGGTAACAGGGAAATGGCTTTCTTCTTGATGGAATGTTTCTCTCCTAGCCAGTGCCAGCCAGCGAACGGCAGCAATCCCAGCGCGACGAAAGGAGACCAAAGCAAAAGCATCGTGATGAGAGAAGGCAGCCAGTTTGCTTTTTTCTGAGGATGGTGGATCGCATGCAGGACCAAACTGCTACCCAGCCAGGCAGGTAGCGCATGTTGAGGAGAATAGGTCCAGTGCTGTAAGGACGAAATAAAATTATGAGGGAGCCCCCAATCGAGGGGCATGGTGCCGTCTTTAGGAAAGGCATAGCCCCAGTCGAAATTTCCGAAGTGTAGCCATTCTACCCCAAAAACCACGATACTTCCCAACCAGTCCCAGCCACCCATTAGGAAAAAAACCGGAATCGCCCACCAGGGAGATTTTTGCCAGAAAACCACCAGCCAAGCTCCCGCAATGCTTAACCCCACCCAGGCCCAGCAGAAAGAAAGAAACGGCCAGCTGCCAGGGGCAAACAAATTGGCCAGGCCACTAGGGACGAGGTAATAGCCGATGTAGTAGCACAAGAATCCGCCTCCATGCTCATACACTACCGGCCAGGGAAACTCGGCCAAATCGTGAAACACCAGGTTGTGTTTGAGGTAGTCATGGGTTTGCCAGTTGAAGCCCCCAACTCCCCCCAGCCATGTCAAACCCGTGGTCAGTATGATGATGACGAGCCACTGTTTGTTGGAAAGTTGAGGACCACCTTTAAACTCCTTCATGTGTCCGATTCCAACCCACAAAGCGACGGTTACGATGATGGCTATCGCCCAGTGGTACCAGCCCCAGGCGAAGACTAAGTTTGGGAGTGCCAGGTAAATTCACGTTTCGCTGAAATCCTCGTTGGAAAAAACAATTTGCTCTAATTTGAGAT
>CAZIVQ010000453.1:0-4525 GCA_964542415.1 uncultured Bacteroidia bacterium
TTCGTAGGTGCCAGCGGGAAGGGAAGCCGTCTGAAATGCATAGTACTGCGCTTGCTGGCTGTTACCTGCCCCGGAAACAAATCCTGCTTCCTGAAAAGGGGCGCGGTCCTGCCGGTACTCTACCGCAAAGCCCCGGTTGTTCAGTTCTGAGGCCGTGCCCCAATCGAGGCGTACCGAGCGATCGGTCTGCACGCTGGCATCGAAAGCCAGCCATTCTACCGGGAAGGTACTTTCGACGCTGCAATCCTCGACGATAGCGACATTTTTGCTTTCGTGAGCACAGGAGACGCCAAGGGGGTCGTCATAAGCGATCAGCTTGTAGGTACCAAAGTGCTCGTTGGTGGAGGGATTGGTGGTGTAGGCAATGGTGCTGGCGTCTTCCGCAATGGCCACATTGTCCCGGAACAGGCGAAAATACTGCCATTGGGAGTTGTTGGTTTCCTGGCTGACGCTGAAGGTAACGGGCTGCACCGGATTGGGAGCGCCAACTTGGGTACATTGCTGGATGTCGGAAGGTTGGTTGAGGCTCACGCTGCGGCCGCAGAGGCCGAAGAAGACGTTGTCGATGGCCAGGTCATTGCCCTGGGAGCCGGAGATCAGGTTGCGGATTTGGAGCAGGGCCTGGGTGCTGTTCCCGGAATTCCAGGTGCCGGAAATTTGCATCCAACTGGCCGAGTCGGCTTGAGGCTGCTGGTTTAGCTCATAGCTACCGGTGGATTGCAGCACCCCATCGACATAGTAGCCTGCTACCGTGTCTCCATTGATGGTCAGTTCGAATTCCGGATTGACCTCCGAGCCGGGGTAATTGGTTCCTTCCTGATAATAGATATTTTTGGCAAAAACAGAAAAAGTGTATTGCGAATTGGGGCAAACCGAGAGGCTTTGGGCCCAGACATCGTCGTTTGCGCCGGTGGCTTCGCTGGGGTCTACCATCAAAAACTGACCCGCACCGGGCTCATTGCGGTCAGACGCCGCCCAGATGGTCCGCAGGTTGAAGCCAGGGGCGCCATAGCAAACGACATTCGGATCGTTGACCACCGTGCTGGCGATGGTATATTGGCCATAGCCGCAAATGTAACCAGGGTTGAACAGGTAGCTACTGCTGAATCCCGAGTTACCTAAATCAAACTCCGGATTTTCTACTTCGTTGGGGCCTACCACCCCGCAACCGCCGGGAATGGGGTCTGCTTGAGCAAAAATAGTGGCAGGCAGCATGGTACAGATGGCAATGCATGCCATCAGGGCCTGAATTCGTCTTTTCATGAAGCTAGGGGGTTAACGTGTTTCGATAAAATAGAAGTTTAGCCGTGGAAAGGAACCGCAAAGAATTGCATACTCAGGTATTTTCTGTTGGATCAACATACCCCTTCATCTGATAAAAAGAAAGCCTTACTTGCCAAATATAAAGCATGAAAGGTTCAAATCCTCAAAAGAGTAATATTTTATTTGTGGAAAATAATATGCATGTTATAAAATATACTGAACAGTTGCGCCTCAGCCTGTTGACGATGCCTCTTGTTTTTCCTCCACCATCCATCCGCAGCCCCAGCCCGATTAATTTCACAACCCTAAATATTCCGAAGAAAGCATAGCAAATTTTATGCCCATTTCTCTCCCCCTCGCAGATAGTAACCCTTGGACTATCCCATGCAGAACCCGCAGGACATCCGTACATGAAGCCGCAACTGTCTGGAAAGAAAATCCATGCACCGGAAAACCCGATTTTAGGAAATTTCTTATTCTTGACAAAACCTTGTCTCCCACTGAAAACCCTGTCCGGCATGGGAGTTGTTGTGGCCTGAGGGGAGCGTCCGTTCCGGGAGACAGGCCTATTTCCCCCGGCCTTCTACGATGACGATGACGGTGTAGAGAATGATTTTGACGTCCAGGGCCAGGGACATGTTTTCGAGGTAGAGAATGTCAAACTTGAGGCGCTCGATCATCTCATCCACATTCGAGGCATAGCCATACTTTACCTGCCCCCAGGAGGTGATCCCAGGCCGGACCTTGTGCAGGTGTCGATAATGGGGGGCCCGCTGCATGATTTGGTCAATAAAAAACTGTCGCTCTGGCCGGGGCCCCACGATGCTCATGTCGCCGCGGACCACATTCCAAAACTGCGGCAATTCGTCCAGACGCAGCTTGCGCAACCAAAGCCCAACTGAGGTGATTCGCGGATCTTGGTCACTGGAGAGAGCCGGGCCCGCTTTTTCCGCGTCGATGTACATGGAGCGGAATTTATAGATAAAGAAAGGCTTGCCTCCCTTGCCGATACGGGCCTGCCGGAAAAAGGCAGGACCGGGCGAGTTGAGCTTGATCAGCACGATCAGCACCAAAAATATCGGCAGCAGCAGCAGCAGGGCCATGGCCGAGGCCAGCAGGTCAAAACTGCGCTTGAGCACCCGCTCCCAGGGCTTCATGATCTGGGGAAAGACCTCGATCAAGGGCGCGCCGAGGATGTGGGAGATTTTGACGCTACCTACAATGTAGTCATACACCCCGGGCGCGACTTTGATGTACACCGGGGTACGCTCGCAGATCTCAATCACCTCGCCCACCGCTTCGGCTTCTTTTTTCTCCAGCGCAATGATCACCTCTTCTATCTGGTGCTGGGTAATCAGGTCAGGCAATTGCTCGATGGCCCCGAGGCAAGGCAAGGTTTCGACGAGGGGACTAGCCCGCTTATCGTCGTTTACCTCCACGTAGCCCACAAACTGATAGCCGAGTCGCCGGCGGGATTGCCCCAATTCGCGGTGGAGTTGCCAGGCTTGGGGGCCGCTGCCCACCATCAGCGTTGGGAACCCCATCTTGCCCCGGCGGATGCGCAAGTTGGTGCGGGTGGTGATCACAAAGCGCACGGTGGCCACGGCCCCGAATTGCAGGCCGAGGTAGGTGGTGAGCAAAATACGTTGTAGAGAAGGGTTTTCCGGTGGAATCGGGTCATCGAGAAAAATCAGGAAAAAAATGATCAACACCCCTATGAGAGAATATTTGAACACCTGGATAATCTCATACAACCTAGAGCGCCGGAACGGCTTGGCATACAACCCAGCCAGGGAATAGAGGAACACCCAGTAGAGACAGATTACCCCGGCATTGATGAATTGCTGCTCATCGAGGTAGCCGTGGCCCTCCAGCGTTTCTCGCCGCAGCACCACAAAGACCAGCCAGACCCCATAGGTCGCCAGCACATCTGCCAGAAGATAAAGCATGCTTTGGAAACGCCTGCGGTTCATGGATGCGAAAGGCTGAGGCTTGAAACGGAAAAAAATTTAGCGAAAATGGACCACCCGGGCACGATCTAACAGCAAGTACCCCTCCCGCCCCTGCCCTGAGTTGGGCTGTCGGCTGCTCGCTCGGATCCAAAGCCGGAACAAGGCTCCATCGGGTACGCCACGGACCAGGTCGTTGAGGTTGACAAAGACCGTGTTCCACTCCCCCGGCGAACGAAAAAACACCCCTGGAGAAAGCACCTCGGTCACGCCGGCAAAGTTGTACAGCAAGCCCGCCGTAAAGGAGATGTCATTTTGATAGGTGAGCTCGATGTAAATGCGGTTATTCCCTCGCTGGGGCAGACTAAAAGCCTGGTCGGACACCACCTCGAAAAGGAAGCGGTCGGTATCAAAGTCGACCCGACCCGAGAAGCTGCCCTCAAAAACGGTTTGGGTGCTGCGGGTGAGCACCGCATCCTGGTTGGTGGCGACCAGCGGCCGGAAGCCAATGGCCGCGCCTTCGAAGCCCGTCTCAAACGGATAAGCCAGCACCGTGTCGCGGGGAAAATAGCGGTAAAGCGGTTCGATTCGCAGGGTGTCGAGCGGCTCCACCCCCGCCAACGACACCGTGACCGGCCGCCAGAAAGGATAGGGACGTCGTTCGGGCGAAAGGCCATTGTCAAAAATCCCGCCTTGCAGCACCAGGGAATCTACCCCCTCCTGCGGCAAGTAAGGGATCACGCCCGGCTGTCGAAACACCCCGAGTAGCTCAGTCCCGCTGTTGATCCAGTAGTCCTTCGGTCCTAAGCGGGTGCTGCGGGTGCCATCTTTGTCCAAGGCCACCCTGGCCTCCCGCAGGTCGAGGTAGACCGGGAGCGGTTCGGCGGGGTCTAGGCTTTGGCAGGCAGCCAGGGCCAGAAAGAGTGCCAAAGAAGAGAAAAAGCTTTTCATGGCCGCAAGTTAGCCCGCAAATATAGCAGGGCCAAAGCAGGAATCATACCTCCCCCAGGATTTGGCCAGGCAAGCGCGAGCTATCTGGGGGATTGGGGGATTGGGGGATTAGGGGATTGGGGGAATTGGGGGATTGGGGGAATTGAGGAAATATCGAATATCGAACAAGGAATCCTGAATAACGAACCCCATTCTACCGGTTTCACCGGCATCTAAGGATCCGTGACCTCCGTGAAATACCTCTGTGAACTCAGTGGTGAAAAAAGGGGAGTGAGGAATTGGGGAATTGGGTTTTTAACGCCAAGAGCGCGAAGGTGGCGCAAAGGTCGCGGAGTTTTTGGGGGGGAATTAATTCTCTGCGC
>CAZIVQ010000454.1:0-4522 GCA_964542415.1 uncultured Bacteroidia bacterium
CGCGAGACACCCGATAACCCAGCCAAGCCTCTGCGCCCTTTCTTTCCCCTCTGCGCCTGCTCTCACGATGCGGGGTATGCCAAGCGAAACACATATTTCAGTTCCCGATTGCTGAGCTCCCCAATCCACTGTTCGCCGCTTTCTACCGTGAGATCAGCGAGTTCGCGCTTTTGTTGGATCATGTGGTTGATTTTCTCCTCGAAGGTCCCCTGGCTAATGAAGCGGCTGACCTGCACGTTTTTCTGCTGACCAATGCGAAAAGCCCGGTCAGTGGCCTGGGCTTCCACGGCAGGATTCCACCACAAGTCGTAGTGGATCACATGATTGGCGGCGGTGAGGTTAAGCCCTGTTCCAGCGGCTTTGAGCGACAAAACGAAGGCCCAGGCGTAAGGCTGGTTTTGAAAGGTGTCCACCAAGTGGTCGCGCTTTTTACGGGTGAGTCCCCCGTGTAAGAAAAGCGGCTCCTCAGGGAAATGCTCGCTAAGCAAGCGGCTCAGCAGATCGCCCATGGTTTTGTATTGGGTGAAAATCAGAACCTTCTCGCCCTGGTCACGAATCTGGGTCAGTAAGTTGAGTAGCAAGGCCGCCTTGCCTGATAAGCTTGGGTCGGCATCCTGTTTTTTGAGGAAAAGGGACGGATGGTTACAGATCTGCTTGAGAGCCGTCATCAGCTTGAAAATCATGCCTGCCCGGGCGATCCCTTCATTTTCCTCGATGGCCTGTAGGTTGTTTTCCACTACTCCCTGGTACAGGGCCGTCTGTTCAGGTGTGAGGATGCAATAGTGGTCCTGCTCGATTTTGTTGGGCAGGTCGGAGATGATGGATTTGTCGGTCTTGACCCGGCGCAAGATGAACGGCGCTGAAATCTGACGAAACGCCTGTAGCTTCTGCTGATCGCGCTCCTGCTCGATCGGAGCGATGAAGTCTTTCTTGAAACGGTTGAGGGTAGAGAGATAGCCTCGGTTGGTGAAGTCGAAAATGCTCCAGTACTCCGAAAGGCGGTTTTCGACTGGGGTGCCACTCATAGCTATGCGGCTATCAGCCCTGATTTTTTTGAGAGACTTGGTTTGGGCGGTGCCTGGATTCTTGATCGCTTGGGCCTCGTCGATGACCAAGATGCGCCACTTGCGTTTGCTGAGGATTTTCTCATCTAAGCGAGCCACCCCGTAACTGGTAACGATGACTGCATGTTGATCGTGGTCTAGTTGGCGTTGGGGACCGTGGTACAATCCCACCCGAACTCCAGGGGCAAATTTCTGAAACTCTCGCTCCCAATTGCTCAAGAGGGGAGTCGGGACCACAATGAGCGCCCGTCGCTTCACCAACTCGCCTTCCTGTTCCAGGCGGGCAATCAAAGCGATCACTTGTAAAGTTTTGCCTAGCCCCATGTCATCAGCCAGGATTGAGCCAAAGCCGATGCGCTGGTTTTTGTAGAGCCAACTGTAGCCTCGGTGTTGGTAGGGACGAAAGGTCGCCAGCAAACCGACGGGTTTGTCGATCAGGTCTTGCTCTACCAACTGCCGAATGATCTTCTTCGCCTTGGCAGAAAGTTTCACGGGGCTGCCTTGATAGGTCTCACTCAGGGCAGCTTGCAGCAGGTCTTTACCATCCGGCTCAGGAGGTTGTTGCAGTTTCTTTATCAGCGCTTGCATCTCCTTCTCATCGACCAGCACGTACTGATCCTGAATCTTGACCAGCCCTCGCATTTGCCTTACTTGGGCCAGAAACGCCTTCGCATCCATGAACTGTTCGCCCAGGGCCACTTGCCACTGAAAGCTCAGTATCTCCTGGAGGTTGAGATAGCCCACGGCTGCATCGGGATTTTCGAAGCTATCCATGCTCAGCGCTGCCTGGGGGCGGATGATCTTGCGCAGCGATTTGGGCAGCAACACGCGAATGCCGATCAGTTCCAAAGCGGGCAGCGTATCAGTCAGCACCCGCACAAACGACTGGCTGTCGAGTCGTACCATTTCGTGGCCTTTGCTACTTACCATCTGCCGCACCTCCGGCAGGTATTCTTCCAGCATGGCCAAGTCTTGCATCACACCGAGGCGCTTTTCGCCATATTCTTTCCGATCAAACAAATCGCTGAGCGGAATCAGCGGTGCCAATGGCTGGGTTTGATCCTCGACGGCGAAATCAAGCAGAAAGTCCGGCTCATCCTCCTCGACCTGCAGGACCGGGATCAATGCGCGGGCCGAGAGGTAGTACCGCTGCAACCATTGCTGGATGGCGTAGGGCGTTTCGGCTTGATCGCGACGACTGACCGCGAAACGTTGCTCGCCGAAAAATAACTCTTCTACCGGATCGTCCCAGCGTTCGACCAACTCGGCTTCTGCCAAAAACGCTTGCACCAAGTTGTCCACCAAGCTGTAAAGCTCTTCCTTGCGGGAAAGATAGCGAGTGTTTCCCTCGGCATCTTGTACCGTGATGCCCGCAGCAGGGAAGGCCGCAGCCAGCCGCTCGATCAGTGGCCGCACCGCAGGTTCGACCTGGGCAGGGAGCCAGCGCAGCCGAAATATGTCAGGAGCGGTTTGGATCACCTGCGGCACCAGAGCCGACTGTTCCATCAACTTGCGGGTCCATCGCCAAATGGCTTCCAGCAATCGTAATTCTGACACCTGATGTATATCTCCTTCCTGCCCAAATTGCCGCATGAAAGCCGCCCAGGCCATCCCGGCAGGTAAGGCCTGCCTTTCCCTACCCCCACCAGTGAGATGCAATTGCTGGAACTGAAGCTCGGTGTCTAACTCCCATTGCAGGGTCTCCAAATCGTAGGGTAATCCACTGGCCCCGCCAGGGGGTTCCCACTTGATCGCGGCCCGGCTGAGTTGCTTGTACCAGCGGTCTAGTTTCGCTTTGAACTTGCCTTGTGCATAAAAGGGCACCTGTTCTGGCAGCAATTTAAGGAGCTTGTCGCGGCAAGGGGGGATGCGGCTGAAATCCAGCGCAGCCAGGGTATCTTGAATAGAAGCCTGGGGGGTTTCCTCCGGCTGGGGGGTGAGCAGATCCTCGATGTGAGGCAAATGGGCCTTCAAGGCTCCAGTGGCAGTCATGCCCACCTTTTCTAATTCCCTCAATAGGTTCAATCCACGCAATTGAAACACCAGAAAGGGATTCTGATCTACCTCATTGGCTAGCAGGTAAAACACGGCAGCCAGATGCTTACAGGGAACGGCGTAGTCTGGGCAGGAGCAATTCGCATGCACATCGCGCCAGCTTTGCGGGAAGACCTGGATGTTTTCCTGACGCAGCGCCTCAGCTACCCCTTCTGGCAGCTCCCGGTTGAGCAGTTGGGAAAGCAAGAAGGGGTCGTCAAGCAGGGCTTGTGCAATGCGGTCTTTTTCCTCCGGAGAAAAGGACTGCAACCGAATCGTCTGCTGATAGGGTCGAGGCCGAGAGCCTTTTACGCTAGCTTGAACCGCGTTGGGCTTGATCTCGATAGATTGGACCGCGCCTTTGTTGGCGTAGGTCTTACCCCGCGGCAGGCGGTTACTGAAGTCGATTTTTTGCAGGGCATTGAGAAATTGCTGGCCCCACCAAGTATTCCCGTAAGATTTACGCATGGCTTGGAAATCATAACCTGAAAGGCAGTCTAGCCTTCTTTAGGCTCATAAGTTGGCATGCAAGGTACTAAGCCGCAAAAGAACCGCAGTGCAATAGTTCAACGTCCGAATGCGCCAGTACCCGCTGTTGCCCTTTGCGCAGCATCGCCACGATTTGAAAAATGTCATCCTGGGTGGCAGTAAACGCATCGCTCACGGCGTAGTCTGTGCCACCTAAGTCCACCAAGAACCAAAACCGCCTTTGTACATAGCAGCCATACAGGGGAAAGAATGACTGATTGAGAAATTGTGCAGCAAGCATGGCAGACAGAATCTGCGCCAGCGGATCGTTGCTTCGCTTCTTCTCTTGTTTGTACTCGTACAAAAGGAAAAATGGACGGTCGGGTTCGTCATGCCCTGTGCAATCACAAAGTCCACCATGTCGCTGAGCTTGATCTCATGCAAAACCGCGCTAATGCTGCGTTGGGTGAACATCTTGTCGTGCTTGCTTTTCAAGCAACAAATCCGAATCAAATGACTGATGAAGAAGAACCCTAGCCCGTCTTCATTCCAGAGATCAGCGTTGTAGATCAGGTCTTCTTGAAGTTCCTCTAGCCGCCGTCGATCTTCTTCGCTGATGGTGGGCTGACTGGCCATCCAAGTGTCGAGCAGGTCGAACCCCTGGTAGTGCCGGGTCAACCCAAAGGGGTGGTGGAGTTTTCCAATCCGCCACTGTTCAAAGGACATTCGGCTCATCTTCGCGTTTTGGAAAGAAAGGTACGAAAAAGCAGGCTGTCATTGGCGCAAGGGCTCCTACTTTTGATAGGCTTCGGTGCGGGAGAGAGCGAGAAATGTACTGGTTGCGTTACCAGCAAGCGGTATCTGGCAGGCTGCTTATGGACAATATCTGCCCCACCACTGAAGGATCGCCAGCCGTCATCCGATCTTATCCAACCGAACACTCGTTAGGCACAACT
>CAZIVQ010000455.1:0-4520 GCA_964542415.1 uncultured Bacteroidia bacterium
CTGGAGGGCAGGCAGGCGACACCCTATACCTCCAGGCGGCGGACAGCTTTTGCTATGAGATTGAGTTGACCGATCCATCGGCTCAGGACGCTTTGGCGCTGTTTCCGGCCAGCCCGGCGCTGGGGACTGGAGGGAGTATTTCGCCACCCTTTGCTCAGATCACCAGCCTGGGCAACAACCCGGTACAGGCGACCGTTTGCTGGCGACCGCCCTGCGAACTGGCAGGCCAGACGTTGCCCCTGATCGTGGGGGGGAGAGACCTTGCCGATTGCCTGGGCACCAATCAGGTATTCGATACCGTCTGGGTAGTCCTCCAGCCTGGGCCAAAGGTAGACGCAGGCTCGGACACCAGCATCTGCTTCTACGGAGGGCAAGCCCAGCTAACCGGTAGCCAAGTTAGCTCCTACCGCTGGCAACCAGCCAGCGGGCTTTCCGATCCAGGGATTGCCCGCCCGGTGGCGCAGCCTGACAGCAGTACGCAGTATATCTTGACGGGCTGGGACCAATTTGGCTGCCCTAGCTACGATTCGGTATGGGTAAGGCTGATTCCGCCTTCAATGGCTCAGATCGAAGGGATTGACTCCATTTGTTTGGGGCAAGTGGTTGAATTGCAAGCCTCAGGGGGCTTTTCGTTGCAATGGTTCAATGGCCTGGGCAGTCCTGACCAGCTGCTTTCCCCCGGGCAAAGTGAACGGTTCTGGGTATTGCCCTTTGATTCCCTGGGCTGCCGCGGGGATACCGCCTGGCACGAAGTATACGTGGAAACCAACCTGCCGATGGCGGCATTTTCTTTTGCCCCGCAAACCGGCTTTGTTCCCTTACCCGTCCAATTTGAAAACCTAAGCCAGTACGCCAGTCAGTACCGGTGGTTTTTTGGTGATGGCAGCGAAAGCAGCCTGGCCAACCCTGCGCATGCCTATGCTTCGCCCGGAAGCTATGCGGTGACCCTGATTGCTGATAATACCATTGGTTGTCCCGATACCCTGATGGGAAAAGAAGTAGAAGTATGGAAGCCCGAAATGTACTTCCCCAATGCGTTCACCCCTAACGGAGATGGTCACAACGATGCATTTTATTTCGCCGGTGGGGGAATCGCCCGCATTGAGCTGCACATCTTTGACCGCTGGGGCCGGCTCGTCTATCAAAGCCAGGACCCGGCATTTCGGTGGAAAGGGGCCGATCAGCGCGGCAGGCCGCTCCCAGAGGGCGTGTATGCATACCGGGTTGAAGTTCATCCCTGGTCAGGGAGCCCCTGGTCCCGGGCCGGGAGTGTGACGCTCATCCGGTAAGGCAGCGCGAGACCCGCAGGTTGCCGCTGCGGTAAAAACAACCCTCCCTTTTGGCCGGTTAAGGTCCTGCCAGGTAGAATGAGCCTGGCAGGGTTTTTTTGTTGCATCAGAAATGACCGGAAATTCGTAGGTTTAACCCATCCCCTTTCTGCCTTCATCCTTTCCCCCATGACTTCTGCTAAGGCTGCATCCACCAAAGGCTTTCCCCCGGTAGACCGGCGTTTTGTCTGGATCGGCCTAGGTTTGCTGGCTCTTTTCGTGCGCTATTTGTTTAGCCTCAATCCCTACTACACCGAGGTGGTGTATTCGCGGGGCATTTTTTTGCTGGTGCGCCTGGTTTTCGACTACACCTTGGGCTGGCTGCCCATCCCGTTGATTTACGTGCTGGTACCGCTGCTGCTGCTTTGGGGAGGGCGCAAGTTGCGGCAAGGCTGGCGCCATCGCCGCGAGCGGGCCTGGTCCCATCGCATTGCGGGGCCGCTGCTGACCCTGGCGGCGGTTTTTTCGGCGGGTTTGTTTTTCTTTCTCTTGCTGTGGGGGTACAATTACCAGCGGGTGCCGCTGGCGGAGCGCATCGGCTTGCGGGTCGATGCGCTGGACCGGGTCGCCCTGCGGGCGGAGCTGGACCGGGCTACGCAGGCTGCTCTGAGCAGCCGGGCGCAGGTGCCAGCGCAGAGCGACAGTGCATTGGTCTGGACCTGGGACAACGCAGCCCTGGAGAGGCAGGTACGCGAGGCGCTGGAAACGGTGCTGGCGGACCTCGATTACCCGGTCACCGGCCGGGTGCGGGGGCGGGTGCTCTACCCCAAAGGGATGCTGATGCAGCTAGGGGCTTCGGGCATCTACATTCCCTTTGTGGCCGAGGGCCATGTCGATGCGGCTTTGCCGGGCATCCTCCGCCCCGAGGTGCTGGCTCATGAGCTGGCCCATGGCTACGGCTTCGGAGACGAAGGCACCTGCAATTTCCTGGCTTTTCTGGCCTGCGAGGCTTCCGAAGATGCCCGGGTGCGGTACGCAGGCCGCCTCGCCTACTGGCGCGAAGTAGCGGTGGAATACCGGCGCATGGACCCGGAGGGCTATGAGCGATTTCGGGCAGAGCTGCCCCCGGGCTTTGTCGCCGACAACCGGCTGATCAATGCCGCTTATGCCCGCTACCCGGGCTTTTTCCCTCAAATGAGCCGCACCCTCTACCATTCCTACCTCAAAAACCAAGGCATCAGCGAAGGCATCGCCAGCTATAGCCGGGTGGTGCTGATGGTGGCGGCCTGGCAGCGTGAACGAGGGTGTACTACTCCCCATTCTTTGGACCGAGCAGCTATTGATGTCCTAAGCGAAAGCAGCGATAAAAAAAAGGGTTCTCTGAGTATTTCACCGGGCCAATGTCACCCCCGGCGGCGGTCCTTGAGCCAGTCGTAGTCGTCGTAGCCGCGGAGACTGTCGGCTTCTGGTTAGGGAAAATGTGTCGGTGGAAATAAGGAGTTGGCTGTATCACTGTGCCTGACTATCTGTTTGGTCTGGCGGCATCTTCGCTTCAAATTCCCGCAATTCCTTTCATCTCCTCCAGCAGTTGGAGTTTTCCGGCTTTTAAAAGCCTGTCATTTCGACCCCAGGGAGAAATCTTAGGCGATATGGCTGACAGGAAAGGCAAGATTTCTCGCTGCCGCCTATAGGGCGGGCTCGAAATGACATTGTAATCAATTGATAATCATCGATAAAAACTCCGAATTCACGTTAGGTAAGAATTTAGCTTCGGAAGCATTAGTGAAGGAAGGCGGCTCACTGGTAGTCCTTCCCCTGTAAACTAGTTTCCTGTGAGGCATGCCAACTTTCCCAGTAGGTTTCCAGCTCCGCTACTTTTTCTGGCATATCCGCACTCAGGTCGTTTTGTTCGGCAGGGTCTTCGTCCAAATTGAACAAGGCGAAAGGCTCCGTATCTTTTTGCCTGTACAGTTTAACCCCTCCATCAATCACAGCTACTTTTTGTTGGAAGCGAAACACCATGGGCTCCCGTTGCCATTCGCTTTTATTTTGGAGCAAGGGTAGCATACTGGTACCGTCCAGCGGTCGGGCATCAGGATAGGGCTTATCGATCAGGTCTAGCACCGTAGGCAGGTAGTCACTGGTGAATAAAGCCTGTGCAATCACTCTGCCTTTAGGAAAAGCTGCCGGATACTCCGCTATTCCCGGCACGCGGATGCCGCCTTCTTTCAGGCCCCGTTTGCGTTCAGAAAGCCCTTTGGTGCTTCCGATGCTTCGGGGGCGGTTACGGTTATTCTCGGGGCCGTTGTCACTGGTAAAAAAGGAAAGGGTGTTTTCATGGATGCCCAAGGTTTTCAGCCTGTTGCGTAGTCGCCCGATCTGCTCGTCCATGGCCGTAATGCATCCATAGTAATGCTGCTCTTCCGCCGAGAGGTGGTCGTACATTTCGCGGTAGTCTTTTCCTGCCACCACCGGTGTATGGGGCGTATGGAACCAGACCACAGCAAAAAAAGGCTGGTCTTGCTTAGCGGCATTTTCGATAAATGGAATCACCCGATCCATAATGACCCGGCTGTCGTCTCCTTCCAGGTTTTCGGTAACTCGCTCCCCACGTTCGTTCCAGTAAGCCGTACCGAAGTACTTACCCAATCCTTGGTTGCCCACCCCGCCCGCTTCCTTTTCGGGGGTCAGCATGGGGTTCCAGGTGGGGACTTTTGATTCGGTGGAAAAATTCACCTCGAAGCCGTGCCGAGAGGGAGGGGAATATTCATCCTGAAACTGCGACTTACCCCCCCGGTTGGCATCGAGCGTATCAATGGTGAGGGTGCCGAGGTGCCATTTGCCAAAATGCCCCGTGCGGTAGCCTTCTGCTTTGAGCAGCTCCGCCAGCGTGATTTCCTCTTGGGGGAGGCTGCCCACATTGGCGGAAAAAATGCCATAGCGGAAGGGGTTGCGCCCCGTCAGGCAACTGCCCCGAGTGGGCGAACAAACCGGGGCCGCCGCATAAAACCGCTCGAAAGTGAGGCCATTTGCCGCCATCTCGTCCAAGTGGGGCGTCTGAAGGTGGGGATGGCCGTTATAGCCCGTATCGCCCCAGCCAAGGTCATCGGCCATGAGCAGGATGATATTGGGTGGTTTCTTCTCAGTATGGTTATCTCGACGATTATCTGAATCTTGAGAAGCATTACAGGACACCCCAATAAACAGTAAAAGCATCCATTTTTTCATCGTGACAATTTTTTAAATTTGGGT
>CAZIVQ010000456.1:0-4520 GCA_964542415.1 uncultured Bacteroidia bacterium
TTTTTTAACGCATCTGCCGGAGGACAGACTTTCAGAAGGGCGCAGAGGTTTCGCAAAGGACGCGGAGGAGAGGGAAAAGCAGGGCGTAGGAGGGCACGGAGATTCGACCTTGCGGTCTCGGGTCGTTTGTCGCTCAGTCGCTTGTCGCTTGTCGCTCAGTCGCATGTCTCCACATCGCTTGTCGTTTTTCACCACAGATCTCGGATGCCCCGGTGCAACCGGTAGGCTACAGAGGTATTTCACAGATTTGGGATCGCGGAGAAACCGGGAGGACACGGAGAATGGGGTTCGTTATTCAAGATTCCTTGTTCGATATTCGATATTTTCCCAATTCCCCAATTCCCCAATTCCCCAGTTCCCCAGTTCTTCAATCCCCCAATCCCCATTTCCCTAAAAAAAAGCCCCTTTTGATAGCATGCAGGTTTTTCGCCCGGAGGACGGGTTTCTTCGACGGACAACCTTCCCGTACTGCTAAAAGGGCTTAGTGCTCAATCCAGGAGCGATGGTAGTCCGGGTTCTCGATGGCGGCGGCATCGGTAGTGAGCCAAAGCGGGCGGAAGGTATCCACCATCACGGCGAGCTCAGCGGTTTCTTTGGCTCCGATGCTGGCTTCGACGGTTCCAGGGTGGGGACCATGAGGAATGCCCATCGGGTGGAGGGTGATGTAGCCTTCTTCGATGCCCTTACGGCTCATAAAGTTGCCTTCGACATAGTAGAGCAGCTCGTCGGAGTCGATGTTGCTGTGGTTGTACGGGGCAGGGATACCCTCCGGGTGGTAGTCGAAGAGCCTGGGCACAAAGGAGCAAATCACGAAATTCTTGGCGGCAAAGGTCTGATGCACTGGCGGCGGCTGATGCACCCGCCCGGTAATGGGCTCAAAATCGTGGATGGAAAAGGCAAAAGGGTAGAAATGCCCGTCCCAGCCGACCACATCGAAGGGGTGGGTCTGCATCACGTAGGGAAAAAGCATGCCCTGTTTCTTGATCAGCAGCTTGAAGTCGCCTGGCTCGTCGAAGGTTTCCAGGTGCTGCGGCGTACGGATGTCGCGCTCGCAAAAAGGCGCATGCTCCAGCAATTGCCCTTCGTAGTTGACGTAGCGCTTGGGATAGGTGATTGGGCTATGCGATTCCACGATCAGCAGGCGGTTGTCTGCATCGTCGAACTCGATCTGGTAAATGATGCCCCGGGGAATGACGAGGTAATCGCCGTAGCCAAAAGTGAGGCTACCAAACATAGTGCGCAGGGTACCGGTCCCGCGGTGGATGAAGAGCATTTCATCCGCCTCAGAATTTTTGAAGAAATAGCCTTGGGTACCGCCTTGGGGCGCAGCCACCGCGATTTTGAGGTCATGGTTGAGAAACAGAAAGCGGCGGCTTTCCAGCCAGTCTTTTTCCGGGGCCACGTCATAGCAGCGATAGGACCGGTGCTGCATGTTCTTTTCTTCGGCCACTTCCGGGGCCCAGGCGTAGGGGGTGCCCACTTCTTTGACCAAGGTGGGCGGGTAATGGTGGTAGGCGAGAGAATAGATACTGGAAAAGCCTTCCGTGCTGACAAGCTCTTCGGCGTAGAGGTCGCCGTTGGGTTTGCGAAACTGGGTATGGCGTTTATGGGGAATTTCTCCCCGGCGAGCGTAATGGGGCATGGACTTTTTCCTAACAAAATAGCAAGAAGAGTAGGCAATGCCAAACCCTTGCGAGCGGAAATGGTTATTTCTGCTCAGGAGCAGATAGGCGAGTCAACGGTTGGGGAGGCTGCCTGAGCAGCGCCCCCAAGCAGCTTGCAGGGCCGTTTCTGATTTTCATATTAGCGAAATTGTCTTAAATTTGCTCCGGTTTATTCATTTTATCAGACCACCTAAAGTTACCAATTTGGACATCTTCGATAAGATTGACCGGAACATGGCCACCGACCTGGGCAAATTTGCCGCAGTGGGACATGGCTATCTGGCTTACCCTAAGCTGGAAGGAGAGATTGGGCCGCGGATGAAATTCCGGGGCAAAGAGGTGCTGGTTTGGTCGCTCAATAGCTACCTGGGCTTGGCCAACCATCCCGAAATCCGGAAGGTGGACGCGCAGGCCGCTGCTGACTACGGCATGGCTTATCCCATGGGATCGCGGGTGCTGACCGGCAACTCCGATAACCACGAGCAGTTCGAAGCCGATGCAGCGGCGTTTATGCAGAAAGAATCTGCCTTCATGCTCAACTTCGGCTACCAAGGCTGCGCTTCCATCGTCCAGACCCTTACTGACCGCCGCGATGTCATCGTCTATGACCAGCTGTCCCATGCTTGTATCATGGATGGCATGATGATGAGCATGGCCAAGCGCCTGGTGTTTGCTCATAACAACATGGAGCAGCTCGAAAGCCGACTCCAACGTGCCAAAAAGATCACCGAACAGACCGGTGGGGGGATCCTCATCATCACCGAAGGGGTCTTTGGCATGAAAGGCGACCTGGGCAAGCTTGATGAGATTGCCGTCCTCAAAGAAAAATACGACGCCCGGCTTTTTGTCGATGATGCCCACGGCTTTGGCGTCATGGGTGCCACCGGGATCGGTACGGGCGAACATTTTGGGGTGCAGGATAAAATAGACGTCCTCTTCAATACGTTTGCTAAGTCCATGGCCGGATTTGGGGCCTTTGTCTGCGGCGATGAGAAAGTCGTAAACTACCTCCGCTACAACATGCGTAGTCAAATCTACGCGAAGTCCTTGTGTATGCCGATGACCGTCGGGGCCATCAAACGCCTGGAAATGTTGCGAACTATGCCTGAATTGCGGGAAAAACTCTGGCACATAGTCAATACCCTACAGGATGGTTTGCGGGCTCGTGGCTTTGATATTGGAACTACCCAGTCACCAGTAACGCCGGTTTACCTCAAAGGAGACGATGTAGAAGCGATGGGAGTGATTGCTGATCTCCGCGAAAACTATGGCATCTTCGCCTCAGGCGTGATTTATCCGGTGGTTGAACGTGGCGTAATCATGCTGCGTATCATTCCGACCGCTGCTCATTCCGACGAAGATGTCGCCTACACCCTCAAGGCTTTTGAAGAAATTAGGGCCAAAATCGACCAGGGTATCTACAAAAATAACCCTGAATTGGCTTCTTTGATGCTCTAGGCTTTGATTTGTGCTTCTTATTTGTTTAAATTGCTTTTAACCACAAATATTTAACGAAATGGAAAAATACGCGAAATTAAAAAGCCTCATCATCAACATTGAGGATGACTTCTCTAAGTTTTACGAAAAAGGCAACAAAGCTGCCGGCACCCGTGCCCGTAAGGCCATGCAAGATGTGAAAGTCCTTGCCCAGGAGATCCGCAAGGACATCCAGGACAAGAAGACTGACTAGTCACGCGCAACCACCCGCAAAAAATTTTACCGTCAGGTTCTTTCTGAACCTGACGGTTTTTCTATGTGCAGAAAGTAAGCTCTTCCCGCCTTATCCGCCCGCAACCAAGACCGGCTTCTCCCCCCTTAGTGCTTCTTAGTGCCCTCAGTGCCTGAGTGGTAGAAGAGTAGCATGCTAAAGTAGCCCCTTAGTGCTTCTTAGTGCCCTGAGTGCCTGAGTGGTAGAAGAATAGCATGGTAAAGCAGCTGAACCTATGGGCTATCCCAAGCGTCCCCCCACTAAAAAACCAGGGTAAAAGTCGTCCCTTCTTGCGGGTTGCTGTAGAGGTTGATGCTCCCTTTGTGCATGCGCATGATCTGCCGCGAAAGGCTGAGGCCGATGCCGGAGCCTTTGCGTTTGGTGCTAAAGATCGGTAAACGCGCCTTTTTTGTGGCCAAAAAGCTCACTTTCAAACAGCGATTCGCTGATGGACCCGTGGTCTACGTGGACAAAAGGGGAGGAGGCACGCGGCGACTGCTGATGCATGGCCCGGGCGATCACCTCCTTGCCCGTGCCATTTTCTCCCAAAATAAGCACATTGGCTTCGGTAGCGGCTACCTTTTCCAGGGTGTGAAAGACCTTTTGCATGGCCGCCGACTCCCCAATGATCCGCGGGGGCATGCCTGGCCCTTCTAAGGCGGCTGAGGCATGCGCTTTCTTCTCGCCTTCTCTGCCAGGCAGGGGCGGCGGGGTGCTATGCAGCGCGGCGTGTACCGTGGCCTGCAAGGCCTCGTTGTCCCACGGCTTGACCACAAAGTCGGTAGCCCCGTCCTTCATGGCCTTGACTGCCAGGGTAATGTCCCCGTAGGCCGTCATGAGCACCACATGGGTTTCCGGTGATTGCTTGCGAATTTTTTTGAGCCAGCGCAGGCCCTCCTTGTTCGCGGCCAAGGAAGCGGGGATGGGGTTGTTTTGCGGGCTCCGATCTGGGAGAAGTGAGGGCCGGATTTCGCGCTTTTCCCCCGCCAAGCCCAAAAATCCGGCCCAGCTCTTGCAGGAAAGCCTTCGACCTGGCCCGGCCTGGTTTTGCAGACTCCGCTCTGCGGTCGGTCATAGAACAAAATCTGAGACCTGGCCTGTCGGAAATTAGCTCACGCGGGGCTTTTATTATTCCTGGGAAATGGCTG
>CAZIVQ010000457.1:0-4503 GCA_964542415.1 uncultured Bacteroidia bacterium
AAACGGAATAAAGGGAATAAATTATTTGCAGATAGCTGAGGGGAACGCAACCCTAAGCAAAAAAGTTTCACAATCAGGTTACTTTTAACCTAACAGGTATTTATACCCACCAGATAATTGATGAAACGAAACGATTCCTGCGACGAGAAATTTCGCGTTACCTTGCCTTGACGCGAGTGGGACATCCGGCCCATTACGGGTTACTTTGAGTTGTCATCCCCAACCCGCCTGCAGGCGGTGGTGAGGGAGTTCGCCTTGCCCAGCCTACCTGCCCTAGGCTCGGCCGGATTCGGGCTGCTGCGTAATCCGGCCGCTAGAGGTGCTTGCTTATTCGCCGGACGGAGTCTAGTGGTACGGGGCTCGTATCGCTGGATGCTGGTCGGCGTTTTCTTAGCATGCAGACTTGTCACAAGTAGTCCCTTCGTGTTTCTTAGTGCCTTGGTGGTAAAAAAGGAGCCCCGGCGCGGGCCCCTGCCATAACCAGCCGCGCTTCAAAGAAGCTGGCGAGCAAGCACTAGCGGTCATAAGTACCCCGGAAAAATAGCCTGCTCCTCTCCGGTCAGCTTATTGCCTCATGAGCTGAACCTGGAGAGGAGACATGACTAAGAATGCTTCTTAAAGGCTGGGGGTTTCAAGGGTCGATGACCTAAAACTGCGGCTGTCAAGCGGCTATGGCAAGAGGTTGTGAGCCTTTGGCTTTTCTCATTGAGGCAACGGATTGTTTGGTCAAGTGAGGGGGGCAAGGGGCTTTTTGACTGGTAATCATTTCGGTCACCGCAGGCGGTTTTGGTCCTCTGACAATTTCGGCAGTAGCAAACCCTCCTAAGGGTTTCAGAATCCTTAGGAGGGGTTGGAAAAAGAGCTATCCTCCCAGCAAGCAGAGGGCTATATGTAGCCAGCCCTCCCCGGTCAGCCTGTGCCTCAATAGCTAGACCTGGGGAGGGAGCATGACTAAGAATGCCTCGTTCGTCCCCTCGTTGAGAGGGGCTTAATCCTTCGCGTTCGATGGGGAAAGCCACGGCTTGACAGGGTGACTACTTGGCTGATTTGCTGCCGGGAGCCGGGCTTTCCCATGGGAGAATGAATCAAAACTAGCGGGAAATGGCGGCGCGGGAAAGGCTCCTGGAGAGAAACGAGGTGTTGGGCGAGGGAAGGCGGCAATCGGCAAAGGGAAAGGCGCTTCCTGCTGGGCTCAGGGTAAGCAGCCCCTGCTCTCCACGCTGGCAGGGCTGTAACCAGTCCTGCTTTTGCCCTGCCAGCGTTGATGGCATGCCAACCGCGCAGCTAATTGTACCTCGGGCTTCCAGCCCGAAACCCCCGCAGCTCCTCCGAAGGCGGATCTTTGATTGGAAAGCCACGGTACAGGCCCCCGAACCCTGACCTCCAGGGCATCTTAAAGCGGGCCAAGAAGCCCTCTCCGGGGCAAATGCCGCCCTCCCTTCCTCGGAGAAACCCGGCTTTGCCTCAGTCTTCTATCCGGCTTACTACTTCGGGCTAGTTTTTCGCCAGCTGATCGCCGATGTTGCTGTCATTTGCCACAAGAACGCCTCCTCTGTCTTCTTTTTCTTCCGAAACATTGAATGTTTTCAAATAAAGGAGCATCTTGTTTGGTCATTGGTCTATCCGTCATTTTTACCCCCAATATCCTCCCCTATGATTGATCTGAACCCCTATCTCGAAATGATTCCTACGGGAAATGAAGCCTTGGACACGGCTTTAAATGCCTACCTGACCCTGATCGACCAGTACCAGACCGAGCAGGTGTACGATGAGGCAGAGATGAACGCCGCGCGTCAGGCCTTGATTGAGGCCGCAGGCAACGCAGAGCTGGACGAAGCCCAACAACTTCTTATAGACCAACTGCTGGAGGAGACCAGTGAGATCGAGCCGCCTGACGAGAAAGGACCGGACGAGAGCGGCACCAAACCTATTTAACTCACAGATGCTTCACCTGACATGGTTGTCGTCATCTGGGCGAAAGGCCCACTCACTGCTTCCCTGGCTTGTGTTTTCCGGGGGAGTGATACTGGTTGCCTTGCTCTTTGGCGGGGGGGAGTTGGCCTTGCATCGGCACAAAGAGGACCTGCGGCATCAACTGGCCCAGCTGCCCCCACTCCAGCAGCAGTCGCCCAATCGGGCCTACCAGCTAGCCCAGCAGGTTCGGGAGCGGGCCATTGCCTTGGGACTGGACCATGAACAAGGACAGGCCACTTACTGGATGGCTCGCCTGGACCGCGACATGAGTCGCTTCGCGCAGTTTTTTTCCCGGCGGGCCTACCGCTTGGCTACCCATGCTCAACAAAGCTTTCAGGCGGTACGAGATCCCTTCTGGCAAGCCAAGACCCATCTGCTTCAGGCCAGCATCCTGGAAATAGGGCTCTCAGAACCTGCTGGCGGAGCAGTCGATGCCCAAGCGGCAGCGGTGCAACTGAAGCAGGCCCAAGAGCAGATTGCCCTGCTTGAAGAGACCTCCCGCCGCCAAGCGCTCGAAGCCCTATGGCTCCGCCATCGGGCCGTGCTTTTGGTCCACCAGCATTTTTCTGATACCGACAGTTTGTTCGCGGCCATCCGGTTGCTGGAAAAGAGCCAGTTTTTGGCCCAGCAAGCCGGAGATTGGGAAAGCGAAGCCATCGCTGCCCGCGTACAAGGCAACGTCCACGAAGACCTGGGCCGCCGTTTCCGGAAGGGCGTCGCCAAAGATACCGCCGCCGCATACCGGCAGCTGGCCGCAGGCAAACAAGCGCTGGAGCGGGCGGAAGGCTTGTTTCAAGCACACCACGACCAGACGGGCCTGAGCAACGTGGCCAGCAAGCAAGCCGACCTGCTGGAATTGCAATGGCTGCTGGCGCCCGATAGCCTCCATTTTGCCTTGGCGCGTAATGCCTACCTGGCCAACCTGCACAGCTCCCAGCCTTTCCGGCCGGGCTACCAGCTGACTTCCTTGGCACAATTGCACCATTGGGCCTTGTTTATTATGCCGGCTAAGCAGCCTGATTGGCAAACCATTTGCCTCGATTCGGCCAATTTTTATTACGAACGGGCGGCTATGGCGGCCATCGAAGAGGCCGACCTGGCGCAGTTAAAAGTCGTTTTTTCAAATTGGAAAAAAGCCTGTGACGAAGCGGCCTGTCGCGGGCGAATCTCAGCCCTGAAAGATTCTGCCTTGCTGATGGTGCCTCGCATGGCGGCAGAGATCGAAGCGGCGGTGGCTACCGAAATCCGGGAGGCCGACCTGGCCGCTGCCCAGCAGGAAGCGGCCCAAAGCCGGCGACATCTCTTGCTCGGCTTGGGGCTGGTTTTGGGCTTGCTGGGCTTTGGTTTTGCGCTGCGGTGGCAGCGTCGCCAAGTTCAATACCTCCGCAGCGAACTCCAGCAAAGCCTGCAATTGGCCCAGGCCAAGATGAACCCCCACTTCATTGGTAACACCCTCAACTCGATCGACTCGCTGATCAACAGCGGGCAAGCGGAGAAGGCTTCCAAGTACCTGGTGCGCTTTTCTCGCCTGGCCAACGCCATTCTCCAGCATGCTGACAAACCCCACATCTCTCTCCACGAAGAGGTCCGCACCCTGGGCCATTTTCTCGACCTGGAGCGCCTGCGGCTGAATGAGCGGTTTGAGTACGAATTGACCGTAGCGGAAAGCCTGCCGGTCCATTCTCTCCAACTACCGCCCATGCTGCTGCAACCCCTGGTCGAAAATGCCATCTGGCACGGCCTTCAGCCCAAGATCAGCGGCCTGCGGGCAGAGGGAAACCTGAAGGTGGCCTTTCTCGCCCATCCTCAGGATGAGAGGCTGCTGTGCTGTGTGGTGGAAGACGATGGCATCGGGCGCGAGAAAGCGCGGGAGATGCAAAAAAATCAGCCGCCCCGGCAGCGGACTTCTCAGAGCACGGCCCTCATCCAGCAGCGGCTCCAAGCCATGGGCTACCAGGCCACGATCGAGATGGAGGATCTCCTCGATGCGGAAGGGCAAGCTGCCGGCACCCGGGTGACCTTGGTGTTGCCCCGAATCTTTTCCCCTAACCTTTGAACCAAACTCGGATGTCTCTACGCGCAATCATCATTGAAGATGAGGAAAATGGCCTGCTCAACCTGCAAGCCAAGCTTCAGCGGTTTTGTCCGGCGGTCGAAATTGCCGGTAGCGCCTTGACGGCGGAGGCGGGCCTGAAGCTGATCCAGGCTCAAAAGCCCGACCTTGTCTTCCTCGACATCCACCTCGGCCCGGTCAATGGCTTTGACCTGCTGACCGAATTGACCCATATCGACTTTCACCTGATCATCACCACCGATCATCCGCAGTATGGCATCGAGGCGGTCAAAGCCAACGCGGTAGACTACCTGCTCAAGCCCATCGACAGCGACGAGCTCATCGCGGCAGTGGAAAAGGCCCTGGAACGGCAGCGCGCCCAGCCCGAAACGCGGCCCCACCGCATGGCCATTCCGGTATCAGATGGCTACCGGCTGGTGAACCTCAATGCAGTGCTCTACATCCAAGGCAACAAC
>CAZIVQ010000458.1:0-1153 GCA_964542415.1 uncultured Bacteroidia bacterium
GGTAAAGAGGGCCCCCGGCCCATCAAACAACCCAAAGGTCACAAAGATTCCCACCGCCAGAAAGGCCAGGAGCTTGATCAGCGACTCGAAGGCGATGGCCGCCACCAGCCCTTCGTGCCGCTCTGAAGCCTCCAGGTGGCGGGTGCCAAAGAGGATGGTGAACACCGCCAGAATGATGGTGATGTGGAAGGTGGTGTCCCGATAGATGGCGTTGCTGTCGAAAAAGGCGGCCAGCGATTGGTTCTCCGCTATGAGGATGTTGAAGCTGAAAGAAATGGCTTTGAGCTGCAAAGAAATGTAGGGAATGATCCCCCCGATGGCAATGACGGTGACCAGCCCCCCCAGAAAAACGCTTTTGCCATAGCGGGCCGAGATGAAGTCGGCGATGGAGTTGATGCGCTGCGAGCGGGCAATGAGGACCAACTTGCGCAGCACCACAAACCAGAGCGGCGCCGCCAAGGCCGGGCCGATGTAGATGGCCAAATAGCCCAACCCCTGCTCCGCCGCCAGGCCTACGCTGCCATAGAAGGTCCAGGCCGTGCAGTAAACCGCCAGGGAAAGGGCATAGACATAGGGATTGCGAATGGGGCTCCGCCCCCGGTCCGTGAGCCAATCGCTGAGGTAGGCGATGCCAAAGAGCAGGCCCAGGTACAGCAACGATACCCCGAGGATGAGCCAGGCATTCATAATTCCCGTGAGTTATCCCGCACTTTGCCCCGGGCCAAAATCAGCCCCGTCAGCCCGATCAAGAGCCCCCAAAACCCAAAGATGCCTATGGCCAGCACCGGGATGCCCCCCAAGCTGCCCTGATGACTGAATATCTCCAGCACCGGATAGTTGAGCAGGGCGGCGAACAGCACGAATAGCCCGACGAGTTTTTTAGCTGTGGATTTTTTGTACATAGGGAAAGAAAGGGATGCTGAATGGGGGAGAATAATGAGCAAAGAATCACCAAAAAGCAATGCTTCACGAACTTCATACTCTCTAACCTCAGTGAACCTACTCATAACAAGTTTCTCTGGGTCACCTCGAGGCAGAATTTTTGGCACCAAACAGTCCCTGTAGGATGACAGCAAAGCCGTAGGCTGGGCCGGATTTTCCTCCCAAGGCGGCTCTTCGACCGGATTGAAGGGATGGTAAAGAGGCGTCCTTC
>CAZIVQ010000458.1:1253-4494 GCA_964542415.1 uncultured Bacteroidia bacterium
GGCAGGCTCACCACAACCGTTCAGCCCCGGGGGGCGATATTGGCCCGCTGAACTTCTCAGAGCACAAAAAAAATCCCGGTAAGCGATGCTTACCGGGCTTTTTTCTGCTTTCGCAGAAGCTAAACGTGCTTTTCCCTAACACAACCACAAGCTAGGGCCTTGCTCAGGGCTTGCCATGGAAACATTCGCCTAAAAGTAACATTGAAAAAGCCGGTTTTGCGGAAATGGTCATGTTAGATAAAGGAGGATTTTGTCGGGAAAATTTTCAGTCTCTTCGAGCAAATAGCTGAAAATCAGGCATATAAACATTTTTTATGCCAATTCTTGCGCATTCTGCCGGGTAACAGAAGCGGCTCATGTTGTGTAAATTGGTAAATAATGGTAATATCAAACCAGTAAATAAAAAATGCGTGGATCGCATCAAAGCCATATTTCATTCCCTTTCCTCCGCTGAAAAGCGCTACCTGAACAGCTACCTCACCGCTTTTCACACCAAAGGCCGCAACCGTGCCCTGGAGCTTATCGGGTTGCTGGAGAAAAATCCTGACCTGACCCAGGCCGAGATGGCCGACGCCCTCTATGGAGATCCGCGCTCCAAGGCTTTCATCATGCTCAAGGGGCGCTTGCTCGACAAGATGCTGGAGACCCTCAGCCTGAGCATCAATTTTCAGAACAATCCCGACTTCAAGGAAGACCCCCCGGCCTTCGAGAGCATTGAGCTACAGAAAAACATCATTTACGCCCTGCTGCTGCGGCGACGGGGCTTGGGCTACATCGCCGCTGACCTGCTGGCCAAATGTGCCAAGCGCGCCGAGGCCCTGGCTTTGCCCGAGTTACAACTGACGGCCCTGCTTCACCTGCGCAGCCTCTCGGCCGAGTCTGCCGACGGACAAATGGGCTATGCCGAGGACATTCACCAGGCCCTGGCCCAGTACGAGACCGACATTTACGGCACCGAAGCCCTGGACGCATTCCGGGCCCTATCCCGGCATTACAATGCCTACGACGAGCATTTCAACCAATTTCTCCGCGAAAAAACCCGGATGCTTGAGCAGCGCCTGGATATGCATTACAGCCTGCGGGCCCATTATTACTACCTGACCCTGAAGGTGCAGCTGCACGAGGGTGAATCTCAGGTGCCGCAGGCCCGAGAAGCCCTGGAAGAACTCATTGACTTGGTCAACACCCACGAGGGCCTGCGGACCCGCAATCGCCTGGGGGTGCCTTACCTGCGGCTGGCAGGGCTGGAGCTGCACAACCACGACTACCAAGCCGCGATGGCTGCCGCTACCCAGGCCCGGAGCCTGCTCCCCGCGCGCAAGACCAACTATTTCAATGCCTCCTTGTATGCGATCTTTGCCTCGTTTTATGCCGGAGACCTGGCCGGAGCCCAGGAGATCCTCGACCAGCTGGCTTGGTACCGCAAGCAAACCCATCGCACCCAGGCCCGCGACTTCATCGCCTACCTAAGCTCTTGCCTCTGCTACCTGCGCGGGGAGCCCGACGCGGCTTTTGAGGTTTTGGGAGACGTAAATGAGCTTTTCGCCGACAAAGGCGGCTGGAACATTGGCCTGCGCCTGCACGAGCTGCTGCTGCTGCTCGACCGGGAGCAATTTGACCTGGCCGCTTCCCGGCTCGAAACCCTGCGCAAGCACGTGGCCCGCTACGAGCCTAGTCCCCGGGCCGAGCTGATCTATCGCTACCTGCACCTGCTCGAAAAACAGTCTTTTGACTTCTCGTCTCTGCCACCAGAAATGGAAGAGATCGTCCGGGCCCTGCGGGAAGACCACGCCTGGGACCCGGTCAGCTCCGAGGTCATCCGCTTCGAGGTATGGCTCCAAAGCCGAAGAACGGGCCAGCCGTTTTATCCGCTGCTGCTCCAGACCCTGACGGCGGAGTTGCCACGGAAAAGTTGAGGCGCTGGCCAGCCTGCCCTTCGCTGGTAGCGACCTGGCAAGTTTGCCCTCGCCCCAGCCCGCGCAACCTTGGGAGGGGGAGGCGAGCCAGGCCTTCGCCCCCGCCTCCGAGCTGCCTTGAGAGGTCAGGGGCGGGGGCGAAGTTGGCCCAGCGGTTTGGTTACGCGCTAATGACAAACTGTCAGAAAGAAAGTTGGAGGCACGCATTTGGTATAGAACGGCTAATGCAAAAAACCGCATTTTTTTGTATATTATCTGGCGAAGAAAACCTATCAACTACCTAACCTTTTTTACTATGATTAGAATCTACTTTATCCTTAACCTGATGATCTTTGGGGCAATTTCCCTTGCCCAGGCCCAGGTAAATGTCACCTTTCGGGTCGACATGAACGAAACCACAGTAGATGACGCCGGGGTATTTGCTACCGGTAGCTGGATGGATGATGCCGGACTAGGGGGCGAATGGCAGGAGCCAGGCACCAACCCCAATGCCCAGCTCACGGAAAGTAGCGACAATGACGGAATCTACACCCTGACTGTCATGTTGCCTGCGGGGGACTATCAGTACAAGTATGCCAATGGCTCGACCTGGGCAAACGGTGAGGCTGGTAGCAGCGGCGACAACTACCAGGCAGACCTCTCAGCCTGTGGAGGCGTAGACAACGGCTTTGGCGGCTGGAACCGCACCCTCACGGTGGGAACCGAAGACACGCTTCTGCCCGTGTTCAAATTCAACAGTTGCGAAGACACGATTCTGACCTCTGTTGATGCTAGCGCTACGGTCCAGGCGATGAGCATTACGCCTAACCCCATGACAGACCAGGCCCAGATTGAGTGGGAAACAAAGCAGCCCCACGAGGTACTCATCACAGACCTGAGCGGGCGGAGGGTTCGCACTTATTCCCACGTGCTCAACAGGGTAACAATCGAGCGCGGCAGCTTGCCCGCTGGCATCTACCTGGTGGCCATTCGCAATGAAAAGGGCGAAATGGCCACGCAAAAGCTCCTCGTACGTTAGCGCCTGCGCCCCGGCTTTGGAAAAACTGAGGCTTCAAGCTCCTGCCATCAATTGGCAGGAGCTTGTTGGTTTTTCCCTGGTAGCAATGAGGTATCCGCCTCAGGGATCACCGTTTACAGGAGGCTCAACCTACCCCTCAATCCCTGTTACCTGGCGCTGCCTATGAGTTCAGGCGCGAAAGCTCGTGGAAAAAGAAAACCTGACGGGCCGGGGGGAGAGCGGTAGCGTGGCTTTCTAAGCCGCGGTTTTGGCATGCCATCAACGCAGGCAAGGCAAAAACAAGGGTTCTGACAGCCCTGCCAGCGTA
>CAZIVQ010000459.1:0-4489 GCA_964542415.1 uncultured Bacteroidia bacterium
GTGATTGCGTAATCGCGACATGGCAAAGCCGTAGAGATAGTCGCCGTAGAGGTCGACCCACTGTTCGGTCGGGGTAACGGGCACTTTTGCTGATTCGGTTTCTGGCACTTTGGTTAGGATGGGGCGTTTATTCAGGGTGCGTCAACGGTTTCGCTACGATTTTAATCGAAATCCGGGGAAATCCCCGGCTACCCCGATGCATCTGAGTGCGCTTCGTTCCGCCCTCCTCATCTTCTGCCGGTCCTCCCGTTTGCGGTCATCGTAGCCCGCCAAATGGAGCCAGCCGTGCACCAGGTAGAGGCTAAGTTCATGGCTGAAGGGCTCGCGCAGCTCTACGGAGCGGTTGCGTGCGCGGTCCACCGATACGACGATTTCACCCGCTGTCTCCATGGCAAAGTCGGCGGGAAAGGTGATGACATCCGTGGGACTCGGATCGCCCATAAAGTCGTGATGGATACGGGCAATGGTCGCGTCGTCCACTAAGGCGATGGAGAGTTCGCCATCGCCGATGGGGAATGCCCCCGATGCTTCGAGGCGTCGCAAGAGCCTCACCGCCGCTGTTTCGGGCTCAGCTAGCGTTTTATACAGGTTGTTTATTTCCAGTTGCAGCATCGGTCCATTCGTCGGTTTCGGCGGTTTCTTGCGCTTGTTCGGCAGCTTTTTCTGAAGCGTTCTTCGGGTATTCGATCCGCGCGTGCAGCATATTCAACACGGTGTAGATGAAACTTTTCCGAATTTGGTCGAGCTCCTGAAAGGTCAGCGGGCAATTGTCCAGCTGGCCATCTTCAATCCGGTCTTTGAAGATGCGGTCGATCAATTCTTCGACGTTTGGTTGGGTCACCTTTTTCAGGCTACGGCTGGCCGCCTCGACACTGTCCGCAAAGAAGATAATCGCGCTCTCCTTGAACTGGGGCTTGGGTCCGTCGTAGCGGTAGGTGCTCTCTTCCACCCGGAGTGGCGGCTTTGCCTTACCCTTGCCGTTTTTGCCGTTCTTACCGTTGATTTTTTCGGGGACCGGGGCGGCTGTGCTATCGAGGTCTTCTTTGGCCTTTTCTTTTGCCTGGTGGTAGAAATACTGAATTAGGGTGGTGCCGTGGTGCTGGCTGATCACGTCAATGATAATCCGGGGCAGTTTATTCTTGCGGGCGATTTCGACGCCCTCCTTGACGTGGGCTTTGATGACCAAAGCGCTCATGGAGGGGTTCTTTTCATCGTGGGGGTTGATGCCCTCGTGCTGATTTTCGACGAAGTATTCCGGCTTCACGAGTTTGCCGATGTCGTGAAAGAGGCAGCAGACCCGGCAGAGCAGCGGGCTGGCACCAATCGTTGCCGCAGCGTTCTCCGAGAGATTGGCCACCATCAAGCTATGGTGGTAGCTGCCGGGGGCTTCGACCTGCATGCGCCGCAGCAGCGGGTGGTTGAAGTCGCTCAGTTCGAGCAGGGTAATCTCGGTCGTGATTTTGAAGAGATTTTCAAAGACCGGCAGCAGGCCAACTGTGAGGATGCCGGTAAACAATCCGACAATCAGAGTGACGAGCGTTTGCTGCCCGACCAGGCTGGGGGAGTAGCCATTCAGCAAACCAATGGCAGCGCCAGCGATCGCGGCTGTGGCCCCGGCCATGAGACCTGCACGCACGAGCTTCGAGCGTTTGCGCGTGCCCAGTGAAAAGGAGCCGCCCACAACGCCGGAGATAAGTGCGATCAGGATGAACTCGACCGAGTTGTTTTGCATCAGGCCAAAGACTACTGCCACAATCAACGCGGAGAGGACGGCTGGTGCGCTGCCTACCAGCACAGCCACCAGGATGGGTGCCAGCGCGTAAGGCGCCACGTAGGGCAGCATGCTCAATGAGGGCCGGTTGTTGACCAGCGCACTTTCGCCCAGCTCCATGATAAGGCGCACAATAAGCAAATTCAGGAGTATGCTTACGGCCGTGATGGCAGTCGCCCGGTTGCGCTTGTACAACTCCCGCAGACCCTGCTTCACATAAACGTAAACTGCGATAAAAAGAATAAGGGTCAATACCACCCGCTCCAGGAAAAATTGGTTGAAAATCAGCGAGGTATTCCGGTCTTCCAGTTGGATTGTGCGGTAGGCCGCCAGGCGTTCAAGGTCGGCTGGCATGACCAGCGCTCCCGGCTCAATCAGCGTATCGCCCGCGCGGTAGGCGATGCGGGTTGGTTCGATTTGTTCGATCACCTGTTTGATAGCGCGGTCCGTGCCGCTTGCACTGTAGAGCAAATTAGGCTTCAGCCCTTCGCGTAAGACTTCAAAGAGAACCCGCGCTGTCTCTGAGTCCCGCGAGAGTGAATTGACCCGCACCCGCAGGGCCACCAGGGCGTCGTTGAGTGAGCGTGCGTTGGGCATGTTGTAGCGGCCGTCTTCATCGACAAGTTGAATGACGGTCACCCCGGCGCCCATCGCATCCGAGCGACTGGGGCTATAAATCCCGTCTTCGTAGAGGGCCTGCAGGACCGAGAGTGCGTCGTTAAAGAGCGCGGAGCGTTCCCGCGGGCTGGTTTGTGCCGTCAGCTCAGCGATCTTTTCCGGCTCCAGTTCAAGTTGATACTGCTGAATCAGAGTTGAAGCCGTTTCCAGTTGCGCTTCCTCAAAAACTTCCGGCCCATCGGCTTCAAACTCGATCTGATTTTTGGCGATACTGGAGTTGAGATCATTGATAAAATCACGGAATTTCTCGAAGGGTTCAAAAGTGCGCTGAAAGACCGGGGGGACTTGCGCACGCGCGGCGGCGGCGGCGTTTTCCGTCTGCAGTTTGCTTTCATACTCAAAGTCGAAGTCGGCCACGATCCGCGCCGGTGCCGCCTGGTTCAGGATGACGCGCGGGCCCTTGGGCTCCTGCCCGAGGAAGCATATCGTCACGACCAGGGCCGAAAATAGCAGAAAGAGACCAAATTCGATGAGTCGACTCGTTTCGAAAAAGCTGACAGTCGCCGAATCAGTGCCTCGGCCACCGCTTTTGCGTTGGCCTTTGGAGCTGTCTTTTGACTTTCGGGATGCGGTTTTTTTATTAAAAAAAGGCATAGTCCAATCGGGTTGCTGGCTACCCTTACTCAGCGCTCTGAGCGTAGGCATTGATTATGTCTTGCACCAATGGGTGCCGGACCACGTCCAGGCCATCGAAGTAAAAGAGACGAATGCGCTCGATGTTTTTCAGTATTCGGGTGGCTTCCTTGAGCCCCGATTGCTTAGCCCGTGGCAAGTCGATCTGGGTAATATCCCCGGTAACGACCATGCGGCTGCCGTCACCCAGCCGGGTCAGGAACATCAGCATTTGCTCGTGGGTGGTATTTTGCGCTTCGTCCAGCACGATAAAGGCATTGGCCAGCGTGCGCCCGCGCATGTAGGCCAGCGGAGCGATTTCGACGATGCCGCGTTCCACCAGTTGCAAGGTCTGCTCCTTGCCGATCATGTCGTTCATCGCATCATAAAGTGGTGTCAGGTAGGGCAGGATTTTTTCCTGCAACTCACCCGGCAAAAAGCCCAGTGCCTCGCCCGCCTCCACCGCCGGCCGAGTTAAAATGATGCGCTCAACCCGCCCTTCCAGCAGTTCGCGCAGTGCCATGGCCATGGCCAGGTAGGTCTTACCCGTGCCTGCCGGGCCGATACCGAAGGTGATTGGAAACGCGTCGATGGTTTGCAGGTAGCGCTTTTGGTTGAGCGTCTTCGGCACCACGCTCTGGCGCTTCAGCCGGATAACCATCGGGTCGCGGTAGATTTCGCGCAGGTCGTTCGCCTTGCCCTCCGCCACACTGCGCAGGGTGTAGTGGAAATCGGAGCTACGGATGCGCAAGCCCTGTGCCCGCGCTGCTTCCAGTAGCTCGAAGAGGGTCTTTGCACGAGCCACGCCGGCGGCAGGTCCCTCGAAGGTTACCCAGTCGTCCCGGCTGGTCAGGCTCACGTCCAGCGCATGCTCGGCCGCTTCGAGGTTGCGGTCGTCATTGGCGAAGAGCTGACTGAGCTGACGCGCACTGGGGAAGTGGATTGTTTCAGACGGCATCAGCTTAATGATTTTCTTTGACGCCCAGGCATTTGTGGAGGCGCTGCCACATCGCATCCATCGATTCCGGGAGTACGCGCGTGTTGCCAATCACCGGCATGAAATTGGTATCCCCATTCCAGCGCGGCACGACATGGCAGTGCAGGTGGCTGGGTATGCCAGCACCCCCCGCAGTGCCGAAATTGAATCCCGTGTTAAAGCCGTCCGGCTGCAGCGCGCGGGTCAGGAGGTTTTGCGCCTCCACGATCAGGTCCATCAGTTCGTAGCGTTCCACTTGGCTCAGCTCCTCCAGCCGACCCACCTCGCGGAAGGGGAGCACCAGCAAATGCCCCGCGTTGTAAGGGAAGCGGTTCATTACGATAAAATTGTGCTCGCCGCGCACGAGGATATATTCCTTGGCGTCATCCCCCGTCTGAGTGATCCGGGTAAACGGGTTCCCCCCATCATCAGGATTCTTTGGTGTCAGGATG
>CAZIVQ010000460.1:0-4475 GCA_964542415.1 uncultured Bacteroidia bacterium
GCAGCTCTCCTTGCTCCTGGTAGTATGGTCTGGCCCCCGGCTCTTTGTAGCTGACGGTTAACCGGACTGCACGAGATGCGGCGAAAGGAAAAATTACTGAGCTTGCCAGTTCAACCAGAAAAAATTTAAGCCTATGTTGTTGTTTAGTATGCCAGGCGGACCAGAAATGCTCTTGATCATGTTGGCCATTCTGCTGCTGTTTGGGGCAAAGCGTATCCCTGATCTGGCGCGGGGCCTGGGCAAAGGCATTCGTGAGTTCAAAGACGCGACCAAAGAGGTCAAGCGTGAGATCGACGAGGCGTCCAAGACGGAGGAGGAATCCAGTAAGCAAATCGACAAGTAGGGCCTTTTGGGCCGCTTGCCGCAGTTTCTGGCTGCGTTTTCCGATGTCTGACCTCAAGTCAACCAATCGTTTTGAAAGAGTATGCTACCCTCGCTGAAATTCAGCGAGACCTGTCTACCGGGTCGGTAAGCCTTACCGACCTGGTAGATTTTTATTTAGCCCGGATTGAAGCCCGGCGCGAGCTAAACCTCTTCGTGGAGGTCTATGCCGAAGCAGCCCGGGCCGAAGCGGCCCGTATTGAGCAGCGGCTTGCTGCCGGGACTGCCGGTCGCCTCGCTGGCCTGGTGGTGGGCCTCAAAGACGTGTTTTGCCACCAAGGCCACGGCCTGACGGCCTCTTCCCGCATGCTCGGCGGCTTTTGCTCGCAGTTTACCGGCACGGCCGTGCAGCGGCTGCTGGACGAAGACGCCATCATCATCGGTCGGCAAAGCTGCGACGAGTTTGCCATGGGCTCCTCGAACGAGACGGCGACCTATGGCCCGGCCCGCAACCCGGTGGACCCCGAGCGGGTGCCGGGCGGCTCCTCAGGCGCATCGGCGGCGTCCGTTGCGGCTAACCTCTGCCACGTCGCCCTTGGCTCCGACACCGGCGGCTCGGTGCGGCAACCGGCTGCCTTGTGTGGCGCGGTGGGCCTCAAGCCCACCTACGGCCGCATTTCCCGTTGGGGCCTCATCGCCTACGCCTCCTCCTTCGATCAGGTGGGGCCCATCACCCGCTCGGTCGAAGATGCCGCCTTGCTCTTGCAGGTCATGGCCGGGGCCGATGGCCTTGACAACACCGCCGCCTCCCGTCCGGTGGACGATTATGCTACCCAAAGCCAGCAAAACGGCCGCTACACCATCGGCTACCTGCAAGAAGCCCTCGACAGCCCCGGTCTCGACCCGGAAATCCGGCAAGCGACCCAGCGCACCCTGGCGCAGCTCAAGGCCGGGGGACATACGGTCAAAGCGGTACATTTTCCCCTGCTCGACTACGTGGTCCCCTGCTACTACGTGCTCACCACCGCCGAAGCTTCTTCCAACCTTTCGCGCTACGATGGCATCCGCTACGGCTTTCGCCATCCCGAGGCCAAAGACCTGGAGGAGGTCTACACCCGCAGCCGCACCGAAGGCTTCGGCACCGAGGTCAAGCGCCGCATTATCATGGGTACCTTCGTGCTTTCGGCGGGCTACTTCGATGCCTACTACGGCCAGGCCATGAAGGTGCGCCGCCTCATCCGGGACAAGACCCACGCGCTTCTGGAAGGTTGCGATGCGTTGCTGATGCCCACGGCTCCTTCGGCCGCCTTTAAGCTGGGCGAGAAGATGGATGATCCCATCAGCATGTACCTCAGCGACATTTACACCGTCCACGCCAACCTCGCGGGGGTGCCGGCCATTTCTCTGCCCCTGCACCAGACCGAGGCGGGTTTGCCGGTGGGCATACAGTTGATGGGAAAGCCCTTTGGCGAGGGAGCCATGCTGGATTTGGCCCGGCAAATGCTGGAAAAAGCAGCAGGTTGACGAAAAAAAGGAGAGATTCGGACGGTTTCTGCCAAGAAAGCAAATCCTTTTCGCAAAAATCCACCCGAGTCCTTATCTTTAGCGGACCGGAAAGCTCTTTCCCAGAACTTTTCACGGCACGGAATGCTTCAAACCTAGCTTCTATATGCGTACCATCCTGAATGCCCTTTTCCTTGGACTGCTTGCGATTGTCTGTTCTCAAGTATCAGCCCAAAATTCTTCCATTTTCCGCCTCGAAAGCAGCCAAAAAAGCCCAGCGAGCGACAAAACGGAGGCGGAAGAAGTAGCGATTCGGGAACAACTCGACGATTTCGACAAAGCCTATCGGTTTAAGCAGCCTACCACCACGCTCTATGACTCATTGCTGCTGAATACCCACGGTTTCAAGCCGGGCGAAGTGCCCCGCTACAGCCCGGAAGTCTACCGCAAGCGTCTGTACGAAATCCCGGCCGTGATCCCGATGGATTACAACGAGTACGTGCAGCGCTACATCCAGGTCTACGGGTTCCAAAAGCGGGATCAGGTCTCGCGTATGCTGGGGCTGAGCCGGGTGTACTTCCCGATTTATGAAGAAACCTTCGACCGGATGGGCTTGCCCATGGAGCTGAAATACCTCTCCCTGGTCGAAAGTGCGCTGAATCCTCACGCCCGCTCGCGGGTGGGCGCAACGGGCCTTTGGCAGTTTATGCTGGCCACCGGCCGCCTCTACGGCCTGGATGTGAACAGCTTTGTGGACGAGCGCAAGGATCCTTACAAGTCCACCGAGGCCGCCGCGCAGTACCTCAAAAATGCCTACGACGAATTCGACGACTGGCTGCTGGCCATCGCTTCATATAACTGCGGCGCGGGCAACGTCCGCAAGGCTATCCGCCGCTCGGGCGGCAAGCAGAATTTTTGGGAAATCAGGCAATACCTCCCGCGGGAAACCGCCGGCTACGTGCCGGCCTTCATCGCGGCGACCTACATTTTCCACTACGCCTCGGCCCATAACATTTACCCCACCTACGTGGACTTCACCATGGAGGTAGACACGCTGCACCTGCATCAGCTGGACATTACCCTGGAAGAATTGGCGAAAGAGACGGGGGCCGACCTGGACGAATTGCGGGCGCTAAACCCCGAGTTGAAGCTCGACCGCGTGCCCTACACCTCGCATCGGTACGTGCTGCGGGTCCCCGCGCAGGTGGGCGACCGCTTTGCGGCAAAGCAGCGGGAGATCGTGGCCCAGTATGGCCAAAAGCGCGATCAGGTGCATCCTTCGCAGCAGGCCAGCCCGGTCCTCTTGGCTAGCAACAGTGGCAGCAGCCGCGGCAGCAACTCCCGCTCGGCGGCCCCGGCGCCCGAAACTTATTCTCCCAAACCAGGCGAAACCCTGGTCTACTACACGGTGCGCAGTGGCGATGTGGTCGGAGCTATCGCCGAGAAGTACCAAGTGTCGCCCCGGCAGATCGCCGCGTGGAACGACCTGCGGCGCTACCGCATTTCGCTGGGACAAAAATTGAAGATTTACACCACGCCCGAGGTCGCCCGGCAGGCGGGCGCCAGGCCGCGTTCTACCCTCGCCAGTCAGCCGAGTACCGCCTCTTTGGCTGGCCCCGTGCTCTATCACACTGTCAAGCGCAACGAGACCCTATGGGGCATCGCCAACAAATACGACGGCGTGACCGTCGAGACCATCCTCGCCCTCAACAAGGGCCTGCGCCCCTCTGACCTCAAGACCGGGCAGTCGATCCGGATTCGGTAGCGCGGGCCTGAGGCATCAGGTCCTGCAAAACCCGGTAGTGCGAACCCGGTCCGAAATGACCGGCTGGGAAATGCCGACCTTCCAAAATTTGAGTTTTAACGATGTGCTCGTCTCCTGCGTCAAGCAATAAATCTTCGGGACGCCAGATTTCTTTGAAGTTGGTGCCTGGCAATCTCTCCTTGAGCGGCTTTAATAAAGTTTTTCCAAGTTTAAAAAGATTCCTTTTCAGCATTCTTTTCAAGAAAAACAGCCTTATTCGAGAGAACCAATATTTCATATTGCCTAATGTTTCGCTGGCTCGGTTATGCCGTAAAATAAGTAAAAAAAGCATTCCCTGCTACTGGTGCTTGCGAAGCTAAATTCTTACCTATTTAAACTTGCTCTGTAAGCACTAGCCCGTGCCTCAGTCCGGAAATCCGGCTGCTCGCCCGGCATCCGGGCCGCAGCTATTCCCGCGAAGAACTGCTGCGGTTGTTCTGGGGCTACGAACATACCGTCAACTCCCACATCAATCGCCTCCGGGCCAAGATCGAGCCCGACATTCGGACCTGCCCTTCATCTTTGACCGGTACTACCGGAGCGAACGGCGGGCGAGTAGGGGCCTACGGGAGGTGAGCCCCTTATTTGAGGCATAGTTGACCCTTCTTTTTTCCCGAAAACCATTTCGTCCGAAAATTTTCGGAGAAAGCCGCGCATCTTGTTTGAAATGTGCTATTTTCGGCTTAATGGAAGGGGTAGAAGCCCCTGCTTAGGGCTTTCCCCCTCCTCCTTTTTTCACCACGGATCATGGACCCCAGTCGAAGATGCCGGTATGTCGGCGTGAAATCGGTCGGATGGAGTTCGTTATTCATTGATTCACATTTCCTTACTTCCCCCAATCCCCCAT
>CAZIVQ010000461.1:0-4458 GCA_964542415.1 uncultured Bacteroidia bacterium
GTCGGGGCTGTAAATGTCGGGTGTGAAGCCCAGGGTGGCGAGGTTGTCCTGAATGGAGCGTGGGTTTTCCACGAGCAGGGCGAGCTGGATGTCAGGGTAGTCGCTTTTGGCGACCTGCAAGGTGCGCGGATCGAAGGATTGGAGGATGCAGCGGTCCATCATGCCCTTTTCTTTCAGCACCGCCATCAGCAGGTCTACGAAGGGCTTGGGTTCGGGATGAAAGACGTTATCGCCAGCGGGGGTAGATTTGGTTTCAATGTTGTAGGCGACCGGGGGCAAGTCATGGGCGAGCAGGTAAGCTTCCACGGTGTCGATCACCTCGCGCAGCCGGGGCTTGTAGGCGGGTATTTTTTCCTGATCGGGAAAGCGCGGGTGGGGCCGGGAACCGCAATCACACCGGGCGATCTGGGCGTAGCTCAGCTGGTAGAGGTTCCATCCCCGTTCGTTCTCCTCGCTCACCAGCTCTCCGGTAGGGGTTTGGCAGATTTCGTGCGAAAGAAACGGCTCGTGCGACACCACCACCAGGCTGTCAGCACTGATGACCACGTCCATTTCGAGGGTGGTAACGCCCATCTCCAGGGCACGAATAAAGGCAGGGATGGTGTTTTCGGGCAAATGACCGCGGCAGCCGCGATGCCCCTGTATGTCGATGGTCATTACAGGTTGGGCTTGAGGTGGGGTTTCGGTAGCCTGCTGTTCGTTGCCAGCTTGGCAAGCTCCCAGCAGTAGCACCGCAGCGAGGGGAATCAGCTTGCGAAAATGCATAATGGATGAAAAATAAACGACTGTATTCGAAGCCTTCGGTGAAAACCAACAAAGTAAAACCCAAAGACAAAACTTACGATCTCCCCAAGTTAATTTTCTGCAAAGTTTTTCTCCCTGCACCTTGTCCTCTGAACCCTGGTTATTGCTCATTGCACCCTGCACCCTGCACCCTGCACCCTGAACCCTGCTCACCGTCGCCGCTTTCTTTCTGGCCGGCTCTGGATCTCCAGGGCATTCTCCATCAGCTCCTCGTTCAGTTTCCGGTTACGATACACATCCAAGCCCACGTAGATTGAGCGGTGAATGGAAATGGGATCGGCCGTGCCCTTGCCCGCAATGTCGTAGGCCACGCCGTGGTCTGGGGAGGTGCGGATGAAGGGAATCCCCGCCGTGAAATTTACCCCTTCGTAGCCCGCCAGCAACTTGAACGGGATCAGTCCCTGGTCGTGGTACATGGCCATCACCCCGTCGAAACGCCGGTAGCCCAGCGAACCAAAAAAGCCATCGGCGGGGTAAGGCCCTAAGACGTTCACCTCTTCTTGCTGGAGCTGGGCCAAAGCCTCGGCAATGATGCCCTGTTCCTCGCCCCCTATCAGCCCCTTGTCCCCCGCGTGCGGATTGAGGGCCAGCAAGGCAATCATGGGCCGCTGGATGCTGAAGTCCAGCCGCAGCGAGGCATCCATGAGCTTGACCTTGCGCACGATGCGCTCCACCGAAAGGTTGCGGGCCACCTCGCTCACCGGCAGGTGATTGGTCACCAGCCCCAGTTTCAATTCTTCCGAAACCATCATCATCAGGTTGTCGGGTACGTTGAAGGCTTCGGCCAGCAATTCCGTGTGGCCCGTAAAGCCGCTGTTTTGCTCCTGCATCGTGGCTTTGTCTACCGGCAGGGTCACCAGCACGTCGATTTCCTGGTGCTGTGCATCTTCGATGGCGTGCTTGAGGGCCAGGTAGGCCGCCTTCCCCCCGATCTCCGATGGCTTGCCGATGTCGACCCGCTCCAGGTCTGGGATGCACTCGATCACGTTGAGCCGGCCAGCCTGCGCCTGCGAGGGGTTCTGGACGACTGCGTAGTGAAACTTATTAATCTCCAATACCTTGCGGTAAATGTTGATGACCCGGGAGGAGCCGTAGAGAATGGGCGTACACAGGTCTTTGAGCTTTTGGTTCAAAAAAGCTTTGAGCACCAGCTCCGGGCCGATGCCGTTGACATCACCCATGGTGATGCCCACGCGGATTTTATGATCGGGTTGACTCATTGTTTAGAGAAGAGAGGTGAGAGATGAGAAATGAGAGAAGCGATGAGCGATTGGACGACAAGCGAGAGGCAAGGTGGCAATAAAAACTCCGGGTTCTCTATGAAATTCCTACCGGTTTCACTGCATCCATGATCCGCGACCTCTGTGGCTACTGCTTACGAGAATCGCTTCAGAAAGTCGATCAACAACCTCACCCCGGCACCGCTGCCATTTTTGCCGCGGTAACTGTCGGGGGCAGGCAGCCAGGCCGGGCCGGCAATGTCGAGATGTACCCAAGGGTAATCGGTAAACGATTGTAGAAATTTGCCTGCCAGCACCACGTCGGCAAAGCGCCCGCCGATGTTTTTGCGGTCGGCGATGTCGCTGCGCAATTGCTCCGCGTATTCGTCCCAAAGCGGAAATTCAACCACCCGCTCATGGGTCGCCTCGCCCGCCGCCTGAAACTGCCCGACCACCTCTGGTCCGGCCGTGCTCATCAGGGCGATGCCCAGATGTCCCAGGGCCACCACCGCCGAGCCGGTGAGGGTCGCCAGGTCGATGACCAGGGCCGGGTCGTACTGCTTGGCATAGGCCAGGGCATCGGCCAGGATCATGCGGCCTTCGGCATCGGTGTTGAGGACCTCTACCGTGGAGCCGTCGTACATGCGGATTACGTCGCCCGGGGCAAAGGCGTTTTCGCCCGGCCGGTTATCTGTCGCGGGGATCAACCCGATGATTCTTCGGGGCAGCTTCAGCGCCGCGATCCCACACATGGCCCCGATGACCGCCGCCGCGCCGCCCATGTCGGACTTCATGAAGTCCATGGAGTTGGCCGTGGGCTTGAGGCTGAGTCCACCGGTGTCAAAGACCACCCCTTTGCCGACCAGGACCACGGGGGGCTCCTCGCTGCTGCCTTCGGGTTCGTAGGTGAGAATGCTGAAGGTCGGCGGAGCCTGCGAACCCGCATTAACAGCCAGCAGCCCGCCCATTTTCAGGGCTTGGATACGTGATTTACTCAGCACTTCCACCCCAAAGCCAAATTCTTTCCCCAGTGCTTCGGCTCGCTTGGCCAAGGCCTCCGCCGTGAGGGTATTGGCTGGCTCGTTGACCAGGTCGCGGGCCACGCAGGCCGCCCGGGCACAGGCAGCGCCGGTCTGCAAGGCTCCCTCCGCATCGGGGGCATCGCTCAGCAGGCTCACCTCAGTCAGGCTGTTGGCTTTGGGTTCGCGGAAGTAGCGCAGAAACTGGTAGTTGCTCAGCAGCACCGCTTCGGCGATGGCCGCGAGGTCAGGGGCTTTCGGCAGTACCCAGGTCAGGCACAGGCGGGAAAAGTGCGCCTCGTTGGCTTTGGTCACTGCCGTGTGGACGGCCCGGCGCAAGCCTTCGGGGCTGGAGGGGTCTCCCAAACCGAGCAGCAGCAGAGGCTGTCCCCCCACTGCCTTCAGCCGTTGTTGGCCGGCTTGGCCGGACCCGACCTCGGGCGGGGAAAGGGTTCCCAGCGGAGCCACCAAATCAGGCACCGAAGTGGCGAGGGCGGGGGTAAAAAGGACCACCAGCAGGGAGTCTTCTTGGGGGGAAGGAAGAGTGGAGAGGAGCGAAAGCTGCATGGGATGGGGGGTAGAATGTGCGGGTTTTTGTGTATGTTCGAAGCTGAAGCGAACAAATTAACATATCGGATGCACAATCTGAAACCCAAGAAATACTTGGGGCAGCATTTTCTCACTGACCAGGGAGCGGCGCAGCGAATCGTAGACCTGCTGGCAGCCGATGGCAGCGATCCGGTGGTGGAGATCGGACCGGGCCAAGGCGTGCTGACTTTCCGGCTGATGGAGCGTTTTTCGCAGCTTACGCTGGTGGAGGTGGACCCAGAGGCTATTGCCTGGCTGCACGCCAATTTACCCGAACCCCAGCCACGGCTGTTGCATCGCGATGTGCTGAAGTGGCAGCCAAGTGAAACCCTGGAGGGGCCCGCCGCTTTCGTCGGGAATTTACCCTACAACATCAGTTCGCCCTTTTTCTTCCTCCTGCTCGGCCAGCTCGACTACGTGGCCGAAGGCGTCTTCATGATTCAGAAAGAAGTGGCTGACCGCATCTGTGCGGGACCTGGCAGCAAGACCTACGGCATTCTGAGCGTGCTGCTTGGAGCCTATTTTCACTGCGTATACGCCTTTTCGGTGCCGCCGGAGGCTTTCCGGCCGCCGCCCAAGGTCATGAGCGGGGTCATTCGCCTGCAACCGCGAGAAACCCGCCCCGAGGTGAGCTTCCCAGCCCTCAAGCGCGTGGTCAAAACCGCCTTTCAGCAGCGCCGCAAAACCCTGCGCAACGCCCTCAAGTCCCTCCCCCTCGACCTACCCGAAAGCCTTGGCAGCCAGCGCGCCGAGCAGTTGGAGATCGAGGTGTTCGTGGACCTCGCCCGGCAGTTGGGAGGAGGGGAGTAGCGGGAATAGGGGGAGTA
>CAZIVQ010000462.1:0-4451 GCA_964542415.1 uncultured Bacteroidia bacterium
GTGCTTGCGGAGCTAAATTCTCAACCATTTAACCTTGCCCTTTTTCCGCGGTACTACGTCAGAAAATCCTCACCTAGCCCACGGTTTCACCGGGATCTACGACTCGCTATGTTCAGCCTTTTTTCCCCTCCAGAGGCGGGTCCCAGACTTGTCCCACGAAAAAATGGCTGCGGTTAAATTGGTCAATTACTTTACTCCACAAGCACTAGGGGTAAGCCCTGCTCAGTCGCTATGAGAAGAAGGAAGCTGGAGGGCGGCCTGGATGCCGGCGAGAATCGCCTGCTTGTCGATGGGTTTGGGGTAATAATCGTCAAATCCTGCGGAGAGGAAGCGCTCGCGGTCTTCGGGGTTGGCGTAGCTGGTGACGGCAAAGACCGGGAGGGAGGAGAAACGGGGTTCGGCTTTGATTTCACGCATGATGGTTTCCCCATCGCGGCTGTTGCTGCCCAGGTTGATGTCCATGAGGATGAGGGCAAAATCGGCTTCTTCGAGGGCGGCGAGAGCCTGCACGTCATTGACTGCGTGTAAGGTCTCAAAATCGTGCTTGAGCATCTTCTGGAGCACAAGGGCATTGATCTTGTTGTCTTCGACGATAAGGATGAGAGGCTGCATATTTAGGGTTGCTTGTCAGGTTGAGAAGGGAGGGGCTGCAAAAGGGGGAGGGAAAGGGTGAAAACTGAGCCCTTGTTGCGTTCGCTCTGGACGTAGATTCTGCCCTGAAGGAGATCTATGACGCGTTTGACGATGGAGAGGCCCAAGCCTGAGCCTTCGTAGTTGCGGTCGAGGCCTTCGCTTTCTTGCTCGAATTTCATGAAGAGTTTCCGGTTTACGAATTCTTCACTCATGCCGATGCCAGAGTCTTCGATTTGAATTTTGGCTTGCCGGGCGCGGCTTCGGGTGGGCAAGAGCAAACGGAGGGTGACGGTTCCTTGGTTGGTAAATTTGATGGCGTTGCCGATAAGGTGGTCGAGGACCTGCTCAATGAGGACAGGCACCCCCAAAAAGTCAGGTCGGGTATCCGGCAGCTCCAGCTCAAAGGCGAGGCCTCTTTCTTGGGCCATGGGCAGGTACCTTTGGTAACAGGCTTGCAGGATGGGCCCGGCGTCCACCGACTGGGGATTGAGGTCGAGCGCGCCGGCTTCGAGCCGGGCCAGGTCCAGGACTGAGTTGATGGTCCGCAGCAGGCGGTTGCCCGATTCTTCAATCAATTGGGCATATTCAGCCAAGTCATTGTTTTCCTGGCCATATTCTTCCTGGATGACTTCAGAAAGACCGATGATGCCATTGATCGGGGTACGAATTTCATGGCTCATGTTGGCCAGGAAGTTGGCCTTGGCGATGTTGGCGGTTTCGGCTCGCTCTTTGGCCTTGATCAGTTGCAATTCCATCTGCTTGCGCTGGCTGATGTCGGCGATGCGCAGAGAGATGTCTTGGCGGTCTCCTAATTCTACCTGGGCAAAGGCCACCGCCCCCCAGAAGTAGTGGTCATGGAGAGAAACCATTTCTGCCTCCACTTGATGGCCCTCCTTATTGACCTCCAGGATGGGCTTGATGGTATGGAGCTGGGCCAGGTCAGGCCGCCGGAACAGGATGTCGGGGCGCTTGCCGATGAGCTGCGACTTGTTCCCTGCCCCAAACAGGTCCAGGGCCTTGAGGTTGCAGGCTTTGATGGAGAAATCGTCCATGTCGATGAGGAAGATGGCATCGAAAGATTGGTCAAACACGGCCTTGAGTTCTTCCTGGGCCCGGGATACGATATCATCTACCTGACGGTTGGAAAGGGCCTGAAAGTAGATAGAAAAAATCGCCAGCACGAAGAGGGTTACTCCAAAGTTGACCAAGTACGTGAGGGAGGTTTCTTCCGGGCTCATGGGAGGCAAAGAGCTAGGCATGCCTGGGAGGCGCAGACCGAAATGAGCCGCCCAGAAGGCCAGGCAAACGAAGCCGATGATCAGGATGATCGAGAGGTAATCTTTTAGGCTAAATTGCATAAAAACCGCTACCACGATCACCAAAAAGGCCAGGTGCTCCCCACTGCCAAACCCCAGGTAGGTGGAGATGAGGTAGATATTGAGAATCCCGGCCCCAAACAGCATCAGCCGGGCGGCTTGATAATGCCGGAAGGTGTTGACCATGACACTGATACCCAGAAATAGCACCGTGGCCAGCTGGATATACAAGGCTCGGGTCGCCCCCATGTGGGCATAGTGATAGAGATGCGGGGTAAGAAAAAGGATAATGGCGAGCCCCGCCCGGTTGGTGAATCGTACCCGTTTGACCTCATGGGTGCTCAGGCCAGGATAAACACCTAAGTCTGAGTACCAAGTCCAAAAGCGGTATAGGAGCTGCATGATGGCTTATTAGAAGGCTTTAAAATTAGCGCTATTTATGATGGAAAGATAGTTTGTGTAATGGATGGTTATTTTTAGTATAAATTTATTTTCCTAAAAATAGTTTGAGCGAATGAAATATTTGTGTTTCAGGGGAAAGGGTCTGGTTTTGTTGCTTAGCTTGATCAAAGGCAAAGCGCGCAACGTTCAGATTATGCGCTGGGCTAACGCTTCCCGTCATTGCCCCAACGCCCCAACGCCTAGCAAGCTGCCGCCCCTGCTCCAACCCCGTTTCAGTAATCAAAATGGGGTTTTGTTCGTTTCTTCCCCATTGCCTTTTGAGTATTTTCTAACAAAAGAAAACAGGCAGAACAAAAGTTCTGCCTGCACAACACAAAGGAAAAAAGCGGCCTAGCTTCAAGACCTCAAATCGTAAAATCAAGCTTGTCGGCGCAAGGGCTGGGAAAGAGACTGCTGTCCGACAGGCAGGATGGGTGTTTCTTGTAAGTGATGGGCAATAAGGCTTACCAACCGGGCAATGTCCGCAAAGGATTGGTGGTTGGTGAGGGTAATGCGCAGGCCAGAAGTCCCCTGAGGAACAGAAGGATAAATGGCCAGGCTGACGAAAAAGCCAGCTTCCTGGAGCAGGTGAGCCATCTGATAGCCTTTTTCAGTGCTATCAAATTGCACGTATTTGATGGGGCTCAGGTCATAGCAAGCCAGCGGGAGATTTTTGTCGCGGCTGAGCACATGAAAGAGGGCGATGCGTCGCTGCAGCTCAGCCTGACGCTGGGTACCTTCGGGGCTGCGGTGCAGGTCCAGCGAAGCCAGGGCTGCGCCCAGCATAGGAGGCTGTACCGGCCCGGAAAAAATCAGCGTACTCCCGCAGTTGCGCACCAGGCGATGCGAGGCGCTGTCTGGGAACACGATCACCCCGCCGCCTGCGGCAAAGCTTTTGTTGAGCGAAGCGGTCAGGTAAACCCGGGGATGGCCTCCCAGGGCAGGCCATACGTGGCCCAGACCATGCTCACCCAGGCAGCTGAAGCCGTGGGCATCGTCGAGGTACAGATGCAGGGAATCATAACGGTCCAGGAGGGTCTTCAGTTCCGCCACCGGGGCGAGGTCACCAAACATTGAGTAGACCCCGTCTCCCAGGTACCACACGCGGCGATATTGGTCCTGGTATTTTTGGAGGCGGGCCTCCAGCATGTCCATGCGAGAATGGCGGATGCGGTCGATTTTCACCCCGCGTCCGCGCAGCAATTGCGCCGCCATCTGTACACTGGCGTGTACCTGATAGTCAAGAATGACCACATCGTCATCTTGTACCAGCACGGGTAGGGCAGCGAGGTGGCCCATGGTCACCCCTGGGGTGACAATGACCGGCCGCCCAAAGTGCCCCGCCAATTTGGATTCGAGTTCGGCATACAGTCCCGCTGAGACGTACGCCCGGGAAGCAGAGAACTGCGTGCCATAGTTTTCCAGGGCTTCGGCAGCTCCTTGTTTCAGGCTGGCATGCGTTTCCAGCCCGAGGTAGCTACAGGAAGCAAAGTTGACCATTTCTTTGCCATTGACCACGATCATGCGGCCATCTATCTGGGTATTTTGTACTTCTATCTGGCCCAATCCTTGGTTGACCCCGTTCTGTACGAGGTTGTTTACCAATTGCAGGTACGGAGAAAGCTTGTTATCCATCATGTCAGGGCTTTTTAGTTGATTTCGATCGTAAATTTACATCTCGAAATACCTGCCACCCAAGGAAGGATTATGCAATTTGTACCAATTGGTTAGGGCTTAAAAATGTGTTAAATGAGATGAGGGGCTAAAAAAAATATAATTTTGTACCAGAAACTAGATGCTTCCGCAGGGCGTAATACTGCCGGTTTGGATGAAATATTACATATAAAAGCCCGGGTTCATCGCCGGGAAGGGGTGGGCGAGGGGCTAAGTAACAGTGAACAATTAACATGGATCAATGAACAGTATAAAACGCTGTTTACCGAGGCATTCATCTCTCAAATAGGGGAAGTTATTTTTCGGCCGTTACTAAGTGGATTTGTATTTTCCGAAGAGAGGCCCTTTCCCGGTGCTAATCTGTGATTAGTGCCGATTAAAGCCGGA
>CAZIVQ010000463.1:0-4438 GCA_964542415.1 uncultured Bacteroidia bacterium
CCTGCAAGGACCCGTATTCCAGGGCGATAACCTGGGGGGACAGGCTGTCGGGGGCTTGGGCGAGCATACCGGTGGCGCAAAGGCCCAAAGCTTTAAAGGCAGGGTACTGCCAGCGGGCAGCCCCCGTAGGCAGGTCATAGGCATAGAGCCCTCGATGAACGGGTAGGCCTTTTTCTTCGTAGGTGTGGAGCAGGATCGTATTCTCTCCACAGCCTTCGATGCCGATCCACCAAGGGTCTGGAGGAATGATTTCACTCTGGAGCTGGCCATCCGGACGATAGATGAGGTAGCGGGTCAGCTTAGCAGAGCCGTCGCGTAGCTCCAGGGCGAGGAATTGGCCTCCTGCTGAGGGCTGGAGGCGCCAAAGGGGGGCAGAGAAGCGCAGGGCAGTCAACGTGGGCGGGGCAGGCATGAGCGGCAAGAAATTCGGGTAAAGGGAGGGGCCAGCGTGTAATTTTTGCCTGGAAAGGAAAAAATGTTCACTCATTTTCTGCAAAGATTAAACATATAAAATTGTTTATGTTAACTTTTTTTAAGTCAATCTACACCTTAAATTACTGAAAATCAGAACAATAAAGCAACATCTTCCTTTCATAGAATTCTTACCCCTTTGCTCAAACTCAAAAATTTGTTTAACTTAAGTGGAACATGCCTAAACAAAGTGTTTGGAAGTTCGTCTGAAACACCCTATATTTGTGCAAGAACTTTCAGAAAATACTATAAGTTATGACAGCTCCTGAATTCAACACCGCAGTAATCGATTTACACCAGTCGCTGAAGCCTATTGCATATAAGCTGACCCGCGACACAGAAGAGGCCAACGATCTGCTTCAGGAGACCCTCCTGAAGGCGATTGCCAACCGTGACAAGTTCACTGATGGCACTAACCTCAAAGCATGGTTGTACACCATCATGAAGAACACCTTTATCACGAACTACCACCGCCTGGTAAAGCGCAAGACCTTCATCGATACGACCGACAACCTGCACTTCATCAACTCGGCCAGCCACATCACCGACAACGAGGCCAGTAATAACCTCGCTATCGACGAGATTCAGTCGGCCATCAAGTCCTTGAGCTACGAGTACAAGACGCCTTTTATGATGCACTATAAAGGGTACAAGTACTTTGAGATCGCCGATATCCTTAACATTCCCATCGGTACGGTCAAAAACCGCATCCACATCGCTCGCAAAGAGTTGAAAACCCAGCTGAAAAGCTACGCCAAGAAATAAGCCTATGTAGGTTTTGTTTAAAAATAAGATTCTTTTTTAGAACAAGTTTCGCTTGATGATAGTTGTTGCGCTATCTTGTTTGACCAGCAAGGCAGTCTGCCCAACTAGAATCGCTACCACCTGGCGCACCTAAAGAAGAAACGCCTTAATTGGTGTCAAAGCATTTTATAGATCAAAGGGCAGACCTGCTTGTAGCAGGTTTGCCTTTTTTCTTGTTTCTTAGGCGTTTGGTTGGGACTGAGGCGTAAGGATTTTTCCAATTTTTCACGGTTATGATCGATCTTTCCGGCATGAAGCTCTACCAGGATACCTGCCTGGCTTGCAGCAAACTCATCACCCGCACGTACAGCACTTCCTTTACCCTGGGCATTCGTACCCTGAACAAGCAGTTTCACCTGCCCATTTACGCCATCTACGGGTTTGTGCGCTACGCCGATGAGATCGTGGATACCTTTCACGACTTCGACAAGGCGCGGCTGCTGGAAGAATTTCGCCACGACACCTATCGGGCCATTGAGCAAGGCATCAGCCTCAACCCGGTCTTGCAGTCGTTTCAGGCGGTGGTGAATGAATACCAGATCGAGCGGGAGCTGATCGATGCTTTTCTCTATAGCATGGAGTTGGACCTGGAGGACCAAAACTACACCCCGGACCTCTACGAAACCTACATCTACGGCTCGGCCGAGGTGGTGGGGCTGATGTGCTTGCGGGTGTTCTGCGAAGGAGACAACGCCATGTACGAGCGCCTGCGCGCACCCGCCCGCAGCTTAGGTAAGGCCTTCCAGAAGGTGAATTTCTTGCGCGACCTCAAGTCCGACTACTACGACCGGGGCCGGGTCTACTTCCCGGGCGTGCAGTTTGCCCAGTTCGATGAGGTGGCCAAACGCGAGATTGAGGCAGACATCGCCGGGGACTTTGAGCATGCCTACGAGGGCATCTTGCAATTGCCCGATGGAGCCCGCCGAGGGGTGCTATTGGCTTATCGCTACTACCTCGAATTGCTGCGCAAAATCATCAAGACCCCGCCCGCCCAGATCAAAGAAGAACGCATTCGCGTGCCCGATCCCCAGAAGTTTGCCATTCTCCTGGGCACCTATTTCCGCTATCAATTCAACTTGCTATGACCCTGGAGGCGCTACGTAGTCGCTACCAAGCTGCTGTTAGTGATGCCCCGGCGGCCAAGGCACTGTGGGAGTCGCTACAGGATGCGGCCACGGAGGCCATGGAACTGGCCTACCGGGCCTCGGCCCGGGCCCTGATGGCGCGCCATGCCTTTAATCCCTTCGACAAGCTCGCCTTCCTCAAAGAAGCCAACCGCGACTTTCGCCGTGCGGTGCGCCTCGATGCCGAAAACATCGAGATTCGCTTTCTCCGCTTCGCCATCCAGCATTATGTGCCGGCCTTTGTGGGCGAAAGCGAAAACCTCAAAGAGGACCAAGACCAGCTCCTGGCCAATTTTGAGCGTTTCCGGGAATTTGACCTAAGTCTGGGGCAGGCCCGGCAGTTTTGGGAGTTTTTCGAGCAAAGCGGGCGTTTTTCTGCGACAGAATTGCGTAAGCTGGAAGCAATCCTGGTGGAAGCCCGGGCCTGAGGAATGCTTCCAACATAACTCTATCCATCTTGCTGCATGCAAGCCTACACCTACCTCCTGATCAACGCACTTACCCTGCTGGGGCCACTGGCGCTATCTTTTGACCGCAAGGTAGCCTATTGGAAAACCTGGAAGGCCCTCTGGCCGGCCATTTTGCTACCTGGGGCGGTGTTTATCGCTTGGGACGAAGCCTTCACGCGCCTGGGCGTCTGGGGCTTCAACCCCGACTACCTCACGGGCATTTACCTCGGTCACCTGCCGCTGGAAGAATGGCTGTTTTTCGTCACGGTGCCCTACGCCTGCGTCTTCATCTATGCCTGCCTCAAAACCTACCTTCCCGCGGACCCCTTGCAGCCTTATGCCGGGGCCATTAGCTGGACGCTGACCGGCTTCCTGCTGACGGTAGGCATGTTGTACCTGAACCACTGGTACACGGCGGTGACCTTCCTCGGCCTGGCTGGCTGGCTGGTCCTCAATCGCCTGGTCTTCCGTACTTCTTACTTGGGGCGTTTTTTTCTCGCCTATCTCATCGTGCTCATCCCTTTTTTGCTGGTAAACGGGCTGCTCACCGCCCTGCCGGTGGTGGTCTACGACCATACCGAAAACCTCAACCTGCGCATTTACACCATCCCCGTCGAGGACAGCATGTACGGGATGTTGCTGATTTTGATGAATGTCAATGTCTACGAATGGCGCTTGCAACGGCAGGGCCACCCGGCCCGGGCGGCCGCCCTAACCTGACAAACAAATTGCCAGAAACAGGGTTAACTTGCTTTCTTCTTTTGCCTTCCAGAACTTTCGCCCATGACGAATTCGCGCACCTTGCCTGCTCCATCGCTCAGAGGCGTATGGATCGGCTTGACGGTCATCTTACTCTGGACTGGACTGCTGGCCTTCAACCTCAGCCATGAGGTGGCCTGGACCAACCCGCTCACCTATTTGCTGGTGCTGTTGCAGACCCACCTCTTCACCGGGCTGTTCATCACCGCCCACGACGCCATGCACGGCACGGTGGCCCCCAAGCGCCCCAGGCTCAACCACCTGATCGGCCGCATCTGTACCTTCCTTTTCGTCTTCAATTCCTACCAGACCCTGAAGCCCAAGCACTACCTCCACCACCGCCACGTCGGCACGGAGGGAGACCCCGACTTCCACCGAGGCAACCCCCACTTTCTCGTCTGGTACTTCCACTTTCTCAAGGAATACATTTCCTGGAAGCAGCTGCTCATCATCTCCATCGTTTTCAACCTCGCCGCCCTCGTGTTACCCCAAGCCAACCTTATCCTCTTTTGGGTGGTGCCCTCTATCCTCAGCACCTTTCAGTTGTTCTATTTCGGCACCTACTTGCCACACCGTGGCGAGCACGACCACGATAATCCCCACCATTCGCACTCCCAAGGCAAAAACCACCTCTGGGCCTTTCTCACCTGCTACTTTTTCGGCTACCACTACGAGCACCACGACCGGCCCGCTACCCCCTGGTGGCAGCTGTGGCGGGTGAAGGAAGCAAGGATGGGGAAGGAATAAGGGCGATTTGCCTGCTTATGACGAGTCCCTTTCAAGGCCGTAGCTGGGGGGGCTGAGGCTATGATGATAACCCTGTCAGCGTTT
>CAZIVQ010000464.1:0-4433 GCA_964542415.1 uncultured Bacteroidia bacterium
ATTCCTCGGACTTCTTCCAGCGCGAAACCCGCGAGATCATGGACCGGCTCAAGGCCGTTTTCCAGGCGGGAGAAGTGGAGCGCAGCTTTTTCGTCGCTCATATTCTCTTCGAACTGCTGCTCGACAAGTGCCTCATCCATCACGATTCGACCCTCCTGCCTTCTTTCTACCGGCACATCGGGTCTCCTGGCATCGGCAGCATCGTGCGCGAAACCCAGTGGATCAGCAAGCACCCGCTCCCGCATTACCACGATTTTTTGGACCGGTTCCTCTTTCGCAAGTATTTGTATCAATATCAGGAACTCAGCCACGTTTTACAGGTGCTTCGCAGCATTCTCAAAGGCGTGGGCATCGACCGGCTCAGCTACTTGGGGAGCGAATCCTTTAGCAAGCTCCTGCTCGACTACGAAGAGGCCCTGAATACCCGCTGTCTGGCTGGTTTTGTGGAGCTGACCGAGCAACTCTGCGAGGTCTGAGCGGCGAAACGGACCTATGTTAGGCGTACTGCTTTTTGCCATTGTATTCCAACGGCGGGCAAGATAGTTTTATGCGGGAAAATGTATGCACCATTCACCGGCCCAGGGGCCATATTCTCTGCTGTCAACGGCTTTTCAGTCTCAACTCTATGCACAAGCTCCTTTTATTTCTCCTGCTCAGCCTGTTGGCAAGGGTCCCGCTTTGGGGGCAGACCCAGACCGAGGCCCGCAAGTTCTCCAATGAGTTTTTGCGTATCGGCGTAGGAGCCCGGGCCTTTGGCATGGGCAATGCGGCCATAGGGGCTACCAACGACGTGGGCGCGGGCTACTGGAACCCCGCGGCCTTGGCGGGGCCCCAGCAAGATGCCAACCCGCAGGTCGCCCTGATGCACGCGGCCTATTTTGCCAACATTGCCGCCTATAACTATGGCGGCTTTGCCATGGGGGTGGACTCGGCCGGGGACCGCCGCTTCGGGGTCACCCTCATTCGCATGGGCATCGACGACATCCCCAATACGCTCAACCTCATTGAGCCCGACGGCACCATCAACTATGACCGCATCACCAGTTTCTCTGAGACGCAACTGGCAGCGCTCTTTTCCTACGCCTGGCGCGTGCGGGGCGTGCCCGGCCTGAGTTTTGGGACCAATTTCAAGCTCATCTACCGGGGCGTGGGTCGCTTCGCTAACGCCTGGGGCTTTGGGCTTGATGCCGGAGCTTACTACGAGCGCAAAAACTTCCAGGCGGGCCTGGTGGTCACTGACCTGACCAATACCTTCAACGCCTGGACTTTCAATACCGAAACCTTCGAGGAGGCCTTTATCCAAACTGGCAACGTGGTGCCGCAAAACTCCATCGAGCTCACCCGTCCTTCGGTGCGGCTGGGACTAGCCTACCGCATTCCCCTGGCCAAGCGCATGCAAGTGCTAGCCGCGGTAGACACCGATGTCTACCTCGATGGCCGCCGCCTTAGCGCTGTCTACAGCAACGAGACCCTCAGCCTTGATCCCCGGGCAGGCTTGGAATTTGCCATTCTGGACAAAAACTACCAACCGGTGGCCTTTTTGCGCGGAGGGGTGATGAACCTGCAAAATGACCGCAACACGGCCGGAGAAGAGGTCTTTACCGTGTTTCCGACAGCGGGAGCGGGTTTTATGCTGAAAAATTTCCGGGTGGACTACGCCCTCTCCAATATCGGCAACCTAGCCGAAAACCTGCATTCACATGTCGTATCGCTCACCTTCACCATCGAGTAGTCTGCCGACAGACAGCTCGAAGCGAAAAAATATCGTTAACTTGCTAGGGGAGAGTGAACACGCCTCCCGCATTTCTGGTTTTTCTTTCCATTGCACACAATCATTGACTTCATGAAGAAGCTCATTGTCCTTATAGCCTTCTTGCTTCCAGGCTGGTTCCTGCTGGGCCAGTCCTTCGACTACGGTAACCAATGGTACAAAGCCGCGCCTAACCAGCCTTACGTCAAGCTGGTGGTCGAAGAAGACGGGATCTACCGGGTGAGCCTGACCGACCTGCAAGCGGCGGGCCACGACCTAAGCGGGGTCAACCCCCAAAACCTGCGGCTGTATTACCGCAGTAAGGAAGTGCCCCTTTTCGTGACGAGAAATGCGGGGCAGCTGGTGTTCCTGGAGTTTTTTGGGGAGCAGAATGACGGGCGGATTGATTCGCTCATGTACCGCGATCCCATCAGCGGGGTGCATGACGGGAGCCAGCAGCCGACCAAAGACTTCAGCCTTTTTACCGATGAGTCGGCCTATTTTCTCACCTGGGGTAATACCCCTTCGGGCAACCGCTACTTTTCGCTGTTCAACCCTACCTACTCGCTCTACACCCCGGTAGATCGCATTCGCTACGAGGCGCGCAAAGTCTATCCGCCAGAGGAGGCGGAGTCCGAGTACGTCCGAGGGGGAGGCGGTCCCTACGATTCTTTCTACACCCTCAATTCTGACTACATCACCGGGGAAGGCTACCTGGGACCCCCGTTTGGCTATAACTCGCCGCTGACGGCGCAGGTAGAAACCCCGGCTGCTCTGCCCAACGGCTCGCAGCTGGAGATCCAGACCCGGGTCTACGGCCGCTCCAATACCCAGCATATCTTGCGGGTCTCCCTCAACGGCAACACCAGCTCGCCGGTGCTCGACACGGCCTGGCAGCTAAGCAAGGTCTACATCAAGACCTACCAGCGGTTTTACACCCCGCCCCAGACCCTGGGCGCGACCACCGACCTGACCTATCAGGCCCTGCGGGCCAATACTGATAACAATAACCTCGCCTGGGCTTCGATCACCTATGACCGGCAACCCAACATGGCCGGTGACTCCCTGCTGCGGGTGCAGGCCTGGGACAAACCCCAGCAAACTTACCTCCGCCTCACCAATGCCGTGGGTACGGACTCGGTCTATGTCTATGACTTACGCAATCGCTTCCGTAACGTGGGCCTGATGAACGGCAGCACGGCCCAGGTCATCGTGCAGGGCTTTCCTAACAGCCGCGAGCTGATCGTGGCCACCGATGCGGCCGTGCGCAAGCCGCGCATTGAGTCGGCGTCCCTGAACAAGCTATTTGGCGGAGATGGCGGGGCGGAGTACGTGATCATCGCCCACCGGGACCTCGCAGCCTCGGCCACAGCCTATGCCGCCTACCGCGACACGGCCACCCGTACGCCGATAAATGGAACCAAGGTCGTCTACATAGACGAAATCTACGACGAGTATGGCTACGGGAGCGTGACTTCCTGGGCCATCAAGCGCTTTTGCAAAGATGCCTTGGACAACTGGCCGTTGAAGCCGCGCTACTTTTTGCTTTGGGGCAAAGGGAAGTTCCAGGTGCGGGGCTTCGAAGCCCTGCCCTTGGTGCCCACTTTTGGCTACCCGGCCACCGACTATGAGTTTGTGGCCCACTTCAACGAAAGCAGCAACGAGGTGGTGCCCGAAGCTGCCATCGGTCGGGTCAACCTTTTTACCAATGACGAAGGCTTCGCTTACCTGGAAAAAGTCAGAGCTTATGAAAGCATGGGCTGGGAAGCCTGGTTGAAAGAGGGGGTATTTCTGGGCGGAGGCGCTACCCTGGGGGAGCAGACCTCTATCCAAAATGCCTTTGCCAATTTCATCGAAGAGTTTTCCAGCCGGCCCTATGGGGGCTTTGCCCATACCTATTTCAAAACCAACTCCAACATCATCGACCCGGAGGCGGCGAATTACCACGAAGAGATCTCCGAAGGGGTGGCTATCCTTCATTTCTTCGGCCATTCTACCAGTAACATCCAGGACATCAGCATCCGGCAAGCCTTCGAATACAACAACTATGGCCGCCCACCTTTCATGATTGCGATGGGCTGCTATGGAGGCGATTTTACCGTAGGCAGGGGCCCGGGGGGAGCAAGTTTTGGGGAGAATTGGGTCAAGTACCCTGAGCGGGGGGCCATCGGCTACCTCGCCAACTCTAGCGCGGGCTACCTGCTGCCGCTGCGTAGCTACGGCGAAATCTTTTATCCCAAGCTCTACCAAGAATTGCTCGGGCAGCCAGTAGGGATAGCGATCCAGAAGACCCTCACCCTCTATGCCGACTCGCTGCGCGGGGTACAGACCCGCAACCACGGCCGGCAGCTCAACCTGCAAGGCGACCCGGCGGTCATTCTGGCCAATCCGCCCGCGCCAGACCTGGCGGTGGACGAAACCAGCATTTTCTTCACCCCCGCGAATTTTTCCGCTCAAGATGATTCTTTTACCTTCAACCTCATCATCAGCAACAACGGACTGGTGACAGAAGATAGCTTTGATGTGACCATCCGGCAGCGGCTGCCGACGGGCGAGGTCTACGACCATCCGGGTCTGCGTCTACCCATGGTTGCCTTCCGCGATACCTTCACCCAGGTGCTGGACAATCCGGTGGGGAACCTCATGACCGGGCAAAATACCTTCGAGGTGTTTGTCGATGCGA
>CAZIVQ010000465.1:0-4411 GCA_964542415.1 uncultured Bacteroidia bacterium
TTGTATTTCTTTGCCTAAAATGGAAAAAGGGAGGTTATTTTTCGACTGTTACTTAATGTTGCCTCACCAAACCCTGCGCAGGGGGAACCCCAAGGATTCACCCCCTCGAGGTTCAAAGATCCCCTTCACCCACAGCCCTCCGCACTCGCCTCCAGGGCCGTCCCCAAATCCCCCGAAAGCCGCAGTCGGTACACAAAAGGCGAACTGCCCGAGCAATCAAAGCGGCTTTTGTCGACCTTGAGGGGGGAGAACCAGGCGTTGGCGGTGAGGTCCAACTCGCCGACTTTGGTCAGGGCCAGGTCAGTGACCTGCATGCTGTTGGTTTTGCCATTGGTGAGGCGGGCGTAGAGAAAGGTCGCGGCCCCCACCTCGCCGGTGGCCGGGTCGATGCGGGCCAGCACGGCCACTTTGGCACCGCCGCCTTGGCCATAGCTCGGCAACCAGCCATTCGAGGCAAAACGCCGGAAGTCGTCCCCCGGCTGCGTGCCCGTGGCACTAAACACCGCATAGAGCCGCTCCGCCCCATCCCACAGCAGGCCGTAGCCCTTCTGGTCGTCGCCGGTGTTCTCGTAATCGGTGCGGGCCCATTGCTGCTGCCCATCCACAAACTTCACCAGAATCGGATCCTGGTTGTTCGCCGACACCTGCCGGTAGCCGATAAAAAACTGCGTGCCCGCATTTTCTACCGAAACGACCCCTTGGGCGCTCAGCTGCGCCGCAGTTTCATTGGCCCCGAAGGCCTTGGCCTCCCCTACAGAAACCACCGCCTCCGTCGCCGGCAAAGGCCCCGGCTCTTTTTTACAAGCCCCCAAAACGAGCCAGAGGAAGCAGCAGAGAAAAGAAAGGTTTTTCATGATAAGCGATGTTGAGATATGCGATAAGCGACTATGCGATAAGCGATTATACGACGAGCGACCTGAGACCGCAAGGTCGAACGCTGTGCTCTCCTTACGTTCTGCTTGGCCCTGCTTCTTTGTGCTCTTGGTGAAATCTCTCCCCCGGTGAACCGGAGGATCTACGATCCGCGTTCTCAGTGGTAAAAAGGGAGTTGCTCTCTGCGCCCTCCGCGAAACCTCCGGGCTCTTTGCGTTAAAACCTCAGCAAGCCTCACCGGTAAACCGTCACCGTCCCCACCTGCTGCAGCATCCGCCCCACCCAATCGGGATGGGTGCCGCTGTAAGTCGCCACCCAGGTGTACACCCCCTCAGGCACCACCTTGCCATCGTGGGTCCCGTCCCAAAACGCAAACTGGTCATGGGTCTGGTAAATGAGCATCCCCCAGCGGCTGAAGATCTTCATGTCGAAGGTCGCGAGGTAATCCCCGCCCCATTTAAAACGCTCATTGTGGCCGTCGTAGTTGGGAGTGAAAGCCGTCGGCACAAATAGCGTCGGCGGGCAGGCGTCGATCACCGCCACGCTGTCCGGGGTAGCACAGCCAAACTCGTTGAACACCAGAAACCCGTAGGTCTGTGCGGGCACCGCCGCTACCCGGCGGGTGATCTCCCGCGAATGCGCCCAGCGATACGCATAAGCTGGCCCGGCATCCAGGATCACCGGCTGCCCTTTGTACACACAGTTGAGCTGCTCGTAGTAGCGGCCGCCTGGCGGCAAAGGGTGAAAAAAGACCTCGGTCGTCTCCTCCGCCGGGCAGCCCCGCAATTCGTAGTAGACGCTGTACACATCCGCCTCCGTCACGGCCAGCTGCGGCCTGCTCACGTCCACGGGTACCCCCGCGCGAAACCAGGCGTACTGCGACTGCGGGTCGTCGATGTTGCTCGGCGTGGCGTCGAGCAATAGGGTGTCGCCTGCGCAGAGCGGCTCGAAGCTCAGGTCGATCTGCGGAATGGGAATCACGGCCACGGCCGTGGTATCGGCCGCCGGACAGCCGTTGGCGTCGGTGACCGACACGCTTACCTCCAGCGGAGTCCTTGGCGCCAGCCAGCGCGTATTTTCTGCCCCGCCCGTCAGGCTCGGCCGGTTCCAACGGTAGCTCACCAGGCTGTCGGAGCTGGCCGCCGTCAGCTGCAGGGTGTCGCCCTCGCAGATTTCGACTGGCGGCCCGAGGTCCACCGTGGGCAAAGGCCAGACCGTCACGTCGGCGAAGCTGTCCGCCCGGCAATCGGTCCCCGGAAAGTACACCTCCACCGCATAGCGCCCCGCTTCGCTCACCCCAATGCTGCTCGTCGTGTCGCCCGTGCTCCAGCGATAGCTCACCCCCGGCTGAAATACCTCCAGCGTAGCCGATTCGCCCGCACAAAAAGCCACGTCTCCCGGCTCCGGCACAAAAGGCGAAGGGTAGACCGTGAGCGTGTCCCGCACCGAACGCGAGCAATTGCCCGACGAATCCTCCATCACCAGGATGGGATAGAGGGTACCCGAGCGGTCGTAGAGGTGCGTGGCCGAAGGCCCTTCGGCAATGCTACCGTCCCCAAAGTCCCAGATGAAGCGGGTGGCGTTGGGCGAATTGGCGGAGAAAGTCACGGTGCCGTACTGGCAGATGATGTCATTGTCCATGACAAAATCTCCCGTCACCCCGGTCAGCTGGATCAGGTCGGGGATCTCGAAGCTGCCGGTACAGCCCCGGGCATCGGTCACCGTCAGGCGGACGTCGTAGCTGCCTTCGCTGGCAAAAATCCGGGTAGGACTGCTCAGGCCCGACTGCGTGCCGTCCCCAAACTCCCAGTCCCATTGGATGATAGGGGAGCGGCCGGGAACGCTCAGGTCGGTGAAGTTCACCACCAGGGGCGGACAGGTGGCCTCGATCGGAAAGGCCGAAAAGTTGGCTTGCGGCGGGTCTGGTACGATGGTCAGCGTGTCGAGGCGGGTGGCGGCACAGCCCAGCGAGTCGGTTACCGTCAGGGAAACCGGGTAGGGCCCGCCGCCCGGAAAATACCGTTCGGTGATCTGGGCGGTGTCGCTGTCTTGGTTGGGAAATTGCCATTGGTAAGAAAAAGGGCCCAGGCCCAGCGAGTCGCCGCTGAGAGCCTGAAACTGTATCGTATCTCCCTGGCAACCAGGCCGCAGGCTGTCTTGCCAGGCGGCAAGGGGCTGGGTGATGGTAAGCCAGAGGGTATCGGAGCCGGTACACCCGGCGCTGTCAGTCAAAGAAAGCACCACCGGCACGCCCTCCCTTTGCAGGGAAGGCGGCAGGGGTGCTTGGGGATAGGAATAGGTCAATACAGAATCATTGCCGGTGAACACAGTACCGTCGCCCAGCTCCCAGCTCCGGCTCACGATAGGAGCCGTGTGGAGCGAGCGGTCGCTAAAGGTCACACTGAAAGGCGCACAACCGCTTAAGCGGTCCGCCATGATCCGGGGCGTGATGCCCGCCACCTCCAGGGAAGTTGCCTGTTGGGTAGTGTCGGCGCAACCATCGGCGTCGCGCACGACCAGGCGGAGGTCGTAGCTGCCCACAGAATCGAGCACAAGGTTGGGATCGGCATCTGTAGAAACCTGATTTCCATTCAAAAACCATTGCCAGCTGTCTACCCCCGCCGTGGGGCCGGTGAGGGCGACATCCAGCGGCGCGCAGCCGCTGAGCTGGTTTATCATAAAAGTCGTGTCGGGCAGCACCACGATTTGGAGGAATTGCTCCCCGCTCACGCGGCAGCTGCAGCCGATTTCGTAATTCCAGACCGTCACCGTCAGCCAGTAGGCCCCCGTATCGGGATAGGTGAAGGTCGGGTACAATTCGTTGGAGGTCGACCCCGCCGGGTCGCCAAACTCCCAGAGCACGCTGTCGATGTAGCTGGTGTCCGGGATGTAATTCGTATTGGAAGTATCAAAAACCACCGTGCCGCCTGCCGGCCAATTGCTTTCGCAAGCAAACATGTCGATGCCCGCCGAGCCATAGGGCGGTTGCAGCATCACCCAGTCTTCGAGAAAAAAGCTGTCCACGCAGCCGTAGTTGTAGGCGTAGAACATCGTGCTGACGTATTGGCCCGAATCCACAAACACCGGCACCGTGGTCCCGAAGTCCCAGTCCCCGTTGGTGGTGTCGTCCAGGCTTACCCCGTGGAAGTCGCCGGTGGTGACCGAGTACCAGACGAAGTCGTGGTCACCCAGCGTAGTGTTTTGGAACAAGGTCGCCGGGTCGCAGCAGGCCAGCATGGGATAGGCCGAGGTGTCGAGCAGGGCCGTGGCCGGGTTGCCTGCGCGGATGCAGCTGTCACAGCTGACCGTGTCCTGACAGCCATCGGCGGTGGTGATGAGGAGCGAAACGTCGAATGCCCCTTCGTTCAGGTAGGTGTGAGTCGGGTCCGCCACCCCGGTTTGCCCATTGCCATCCCCAAAACCCCACTGCCAACCGGTAATGGGCGTGGGCGAATAAGAAGCATCAGTAAAGTCAATGTCGAGCGGCAGGCAGCCCCCCCGGATCACCGAAGGGTCCCGGCCGTCCCACATATCAGGA
>CAZIVQ010000466.1:0-4411 GCA_964542415.1 uncultured Bacteroidia bacterium
AAAGCGCTCGTTGCAGCCTTCGGTGAAGATCAGGTTTTTATCGGGGAAGGAGGCCTTGATGGCCCCCAGGCTGCTGAACATGGGCTCGCCGCCGGTCCAGGTTTCGTACCAATGAAAGCCTACACCCCAGACGTATTTGGCGGCTTCGGGGTCTTCCAGAATCGTATTGGCTCGGTGGACGATCAGGTCGCGGTTGTGGTCCCATACGATGATTTTTTTATCTCCCAGCCCCTCCCTTTCCAGGGTCGGTCCGAGATGATTTTTGAGAAAATCCCGTTCTTCCTCTGCGGTGTAGAGGCAAGATTCCCAGCGTTGCTTGGCCATGGGCTCGTTTTGAATGGTCAGGCCCCAGATAGGCATGCCTTCGGCTTCGTAGGCTTGGATAAACTTGGCGTAGTACAAGGCCCAGGCATCGCGAAATTCGGGCAGCAATTTGCCGCCTTGGAGCATGTTTTGGTTGGTCTTCATGAAGGCCGGCGGGCTCCAGGGGCTGGCGTAGAGGGGCAAGGTTCCCCCGGCGGCGGCGGTCGCCTGCTTGATTAGCGGAATGCGGTACTGCCGGTCGCGCTCGATGCTGAAGCTCTCCAGGGCGCTGTCGCCCGCCTCGATGTAGGTGTAGCTCTCCCGGCTGAAGTCGCAGCTGTGGATGGTCGTCCGCGCCAGCGAGTAGCCGATGCCCTCCTCCGGGTCGTAATAAGCGGCCAGCAATGCTGCCTGCTTCTCCGCCGGCAAGGCTGTAAATACCACCGAGGAAGCATCGGTGATGGCCCCGCCGATCCCCATCAGGGCCTGAAAGGTCTTGTGGGGATTCACAAACACGGCCACCTCCGTTTCCAGGGGTTGGTCCCCCGGTTCGAAGGATTTCTGCCGGGTGAGGGTCAGCCGCAAGTCGGTGCCTTTGGCGGTGGTATACAGGGCGGCCGTTTTGCCTTCGGCGGAGAAGGCAGTGGCTGATTCTTTCCTCTGGACTGGCACCCTATCGGTCTCTTTCGTAGACGATTGACAAGCCAAAAGCGTGATAATCAGGGCAGAAAGTAGCAGATTAGGTTTCATAAGATCAATTAGACAGCGGTGAAAAAGAGTAGTCCGTTTGGGGTCTATATCCCCGTAAGTTAAGTAAAATTATTGGCACCCTCATCCTCACAAGGCCTCAGTGGGAACCTCAAAGGTCGCTTACTACCAGGAGCCAAAAGATGGGGCCCTGGCTCTTCATATATCACAGGGTGCTCATGGTAAAAAACGAAAATCGACCTGCCTCACCGCCGCACCAACCACGCCACGTTCTCCACATGCGCCGTGTGGGGAAACATGTCCACCGGCTGGATGCACTTCACCTCGTAGGCCGCTTTGAGGGCCTCAATGTCGCGGGCTTGGGTCGCGGGTTTGCAGCTGACGTAGATGAGGTGGCTGGGCGCCAATTCCAGCAGGCGGTCCACCACCTTGGGGGCCATGCCCGCCCGGGGCGGGTCCACGATGATGACGTCCGGCGCGCCTTCTTTGGCGGTCAGCTCCTCAGTGAGCAAGGCCTGCAAGTCACCGGCGTAGAAGCTGAATTGGGATTCCAGCCCGTTGAGGCGTACGTTTTCCCCGGCATCTTCCACCGCCGAGTCCACGTACTCAATGCCGACGATATGGCGGGCGAGCTTCGAGACAAAAATCCCGATGCTGCCGGTGCCAGAATAGAGGTCGTAGACCACCCCGTGCTGCGCTTGCCCCTCGGGCAGAGAAGCCGCCAAAAACTCCCGCACCACCTCGTACAGCCGCAACGCTTGGCTGGGATTGGTCTGAAAGAATGAGGTAGGGCTAATGCGAAAACGGAAATCGCCCAGTTGCTCGGTGATGTAAGGCGTTCCCTTCCAGACGGTGAAAGGCAGCTCCGAAAAGCTGCTGTTCAGCTTGGCATTGTGGATCCAGTTGAGGCTGGTCAGCTCAGGGAAGCGCTCCTCCAGGTGCTGGAGGATAGGAGCCACTTTGGCGGGGTCATCATCGGCCACGATGAGGGTAAGCATCAGCTCGCCGGTGGCAAGGGAAGAGCGGAAGACCACGTTGCGCAGGTAACCGGTATGCTCGCGCTCGTCGTAGTAGGCGTAGCCCTGCTCGCGGGTGAAGCGCCGCAACTCGTTGCGGATGGGGTCGATGACAGGTAGGGCCAGGTGGCAGGTGTCGATGTCGAGGATTTTGTCGAAGATACGGGGCACATGAAAGCCCAGCACCCGCTGGTCGGCGGGCTTTTCGGCGTCTTTTTCGGTGAGCCAGGCTTTGGGAGAAAAAGAAAACTCGACCTTGTTGCGGTAATGGTAGGGCGAAGTGCAGCCGAGAATGGGCCGGGCCTCGGCCACGTTGGCCTTGGCGATACGCAGGAACGCCTGGATAACCTGGTCTTCCTTGAACTGCAATTGCGCTTCGTAAGCCATCATCTGCCATTTGCAGCCGCCGCAATCGTAGAAATGCTGGCAGCGGGGCTCGGTGCGATGCGGGGAGGGAACAAGCAGTTCCTCCACCCGGCCCACCAGTTGTTTTTTCTGTTTGCCATAGACATGGATCAGGCCCAGGTCGCCCGGCACGCCGTCCTCGACAAAGATCACCTGGCCTTCATGCCGGGCCACGGCGCGGCCGTCAGAGGCAGCATCGATCAACTCCATCTCCGCCGTAAAAGGTTTGATACGTCTTCTTGCCATGGGGGCAAAAGTAGGCAATTGGGCGGAGATGGGGAAATAGGGGGTGGGGTTGTTCAGGGCAAAAGCATCTCCTACTTGTGGATTATTCTGCTATCGAAATGGAGGGAGAATGGGCTCATTTCCAGCAAAAACGGCTATTTGGGGGGCTGATTCCACCCCGCAGCCTAACAGGTTAGCGCGGGCCTGCGGCGGGGGAGAACCTGCTACCATAGCCTTCGGGATTTATCCCGAAGGCTATGTGGTACGCCAGACAGAGTCCAGCGGTACGGGGGAGGGACCCCGCCCCTTTTCTCAGGCCATTTCTCCTTACTTTCGTCCATACACCCGCACATAATCGACTTCAAGCACCTGGCTGGTCAGGCTGGAGTCGATCTCGCCGCCCATGCCGCCGCCCATGGCGAGGTTCAGGATCAGGGTTTGGGGCTGGTCGAAAGGCCAGGACAAGGCATCGCCGGTTTTGTCATAGACGTAGTAAAACTCGTCGTCCAGGTAGCCGCGGATTTCGGTGGGCGTCCATTCTACCGTGTAGCGGTGAAAGGTGTCGACCATGTCTTCGACTTCAATGGTCTCGGAGATGTGGTTGTTTTGCTTGAAATAGTAGGCCCGGGTGTGGCAGGAGCAATGGTTGATGCCATCGCCGGTGCGGTCGTCGATCTCATGGCCGACGCATTCGAGGATGTCGACTTCGCCGCAATAGGGCCAGGACAGCTCGTCGCGGTAGGCGTCGCCGAGCAGCCAGCCGGCGGCCCAGGTCCCATCGCCGGCGGGCACCTTGGCCCGAAACTCGATCTTGCCATAGAGGAAACTCACCTTGCCCCGGGTGGTAAGCCGGGCCGAGGTCCAGGGATAGCCCATGTCGTCGCGTAGCGCTTCGATGAACAGGCTGCCGCCTTCCTGCCGGGCATTTTCGGGCCGGGCGACCGTGTAGTACTGCGGTTCTTGGTTACCCCAGCCCCAGTTGCCGAGGTCGTAGGTCCATTTGCTGCTGTCGGGCAGGCCGCTGCCCTCGAATTCATCCGACCAGACCAGCTCCCATTCTTCTCCCTCGGTGGCCTGCACCAAGGTATCGGGGGTGAGCTGGTGGGGGACCATCAGCTCAAATGCCACCCAGTCAACCTCGACCGGCCCGCCGCTCCAATGCAGGCGCATGGGGTGCATGCCCTTTTCGAGGGGGCTGCCATCGCGGGTCAGCTGCCTCCAGGCTGTATCAGCCGGGGCAGGGATGCTGCCGGTGATGTTGTAGGTACGGCCATCGGGGTTGTCGGCATAGTCTTCGAGCCAGAAGCTGGCACCTTGCGGCGCTTGGGCCCGGATCTGGGCCTGGTAACGGCCGGTGGTCTCCACGGGTACTTCCAGGGCGATCCAGCCGCTGGCGGTGGTGGCCACAAAGGCATCGGATAGGGCCGAGCCCTCACCTTCGAGGCTGGTAAAGGTTTCGGCTTCGACCAGCAAGGCCGGGAGGGGCGGGGCTTCTTCCGTAGGAGGGGCGGTTTGACAAGCAACCAGCAGCGCCAGCGCCATCAGCGGGCAAACGAATTTCATGCGAGGAGTAGTTGAGATGAAAAGTGATAGGTTCTCTGACAAAAAAGGCGGTAAACGCGTTCTTGCTAACCCTAAAGGCCTCGAAGCTTTATGAAGGTTAGCAACCACCATTTTTTGAAATAGGCGAGATTTTGCCGAAGGGGCAAGCTTGGGTTTTCATCACGGTTACGTCACCCTCTCCTATCATTACA
>CAZIVQ010000467.1:0-1236 GCA_964542415.1 uncultured Bacteroidia bacterium
GACCTGCGGGGTTAACCCCCGACCTCCAATTGCAACCCCTCCAGCAATTCCACATAGCCTGCGATTCCCGCTTCCACCTCGCTGATGCAGATGTATTCATCAGCGGTGTGGGAACGGGCGGAGTCGCCGGGACCGATTTTGAGGGTAGGAAAGGGCATCAGGGCCTGGTCCGAGAGGGTAGGCGAACCGAAAGGCTTGAGGCCCAAGGCCTCGGCCCGGCGCACCACCGGGTGGTCGAGCGGCAGGCGGGAAGAATTGAGGCGAAAGGAGCGCGGCTTCAGCTCGCAGGCAGTCAATTCGTCCAGCAAGGCGAAGGCCTCCTCATTGCTGTACAGCTCGTTGGTGCGCAGGTCGACGACGAAGTGGCAGACGTCCGGGACCACGTTGTGCTGGGTGCCAGCCTCGATCTGGGTGACACTCAGCTTCACCGGCCCCAGGAAGTCCGACACCCGCTCGAAGCGGTAGGTCCGCAGCCGCTCGATGTCGGGCCAGGCCTGGTAGATGGCGTTGACGCCCTCTTCGCGGGCGGCGTGGCCGGCCTTGCCGTGGGCATAGCCGTCGATGACCAGAAGGCCTTTTTCGGCCACCGCCGGCTGCATCTGCGTGGGCTCGCCCACGATGCCCAGGTCGATGGGACCGAGCTGGGGCAGAATGGAGGCCACGCCATGGGGACCGGAAATCTCTTCTTCAGCCGTGGCGGCGAGCAAGAGGTTCCAGGGGAGGTCAGGCTGCTGGTAGAAATGCAGGAAGGTCGCGATCAGGCTGACCAAGGGCCCGCCGGCGTCGTTGCTGCCCAGGCCGTAAAGGCGCTCACCCTCCACGCCCGGCTGGAAGGGATCGCGCTGCCAGCCCGCATTGGGCTTGACAGTGTCGTGATGCGAATTGAGCAAAATGACGGGCTTGCCATCCTGCCAGTGGCGGTTGCGGGCCCAGACATTGTGGCCCTGCCGCTTGGTAGCGACCTGCTGCCGACTCAGGTAATTCTGGATCAAATCCCCCGTGGGCCCTTCTTCCCGGCTGAAAGAAGGGGTGGCGATGAGACGTTTGAGTAAGTCGATGGACATAAGCGATGTGCGATATGCGATAAGCGACAAGCGATGTGGCGACAAGCGATTGAGCGATTAGCGATAAGCGATAAGCGATTGAACGACCTGAGACCGCAAGGTCGAACTTCCCCGCCCTTCTACGCCCTGCTTGGTAAAAACCTCCGCGTACTCTGCGAAACCTCCGCGCCCT
>CAZIVQ010000467.1:1336-3169 GCA_964542415.1 uncultured Bacteroidia bacterium
TGCGGTAAAAAATAGAGATCCAATAAGCGACCTGAGACCGAAAGGTCGAACCTCCTCCACGGTAAAAAAACTTTGCCTCCCCAGTGGTGAACTCCCCTCCCATTTCCTATCTTCCTCTTTATGAACGACGACCGCATCCGCTGCGAATGGTGCCTCAAGGATCAGCTGTACCGCGACTACCACGACTACGAATGGGGCATTCCGGTTTGGGATGACCGGGCTTTGTTCGAAAAGCTCATCCTTGATGGCTTTCAGGCGGGGCTGAGCTGGTACATCATCCTCAAAAAGCGCGAGGCCTTCCAGGCACTCTTCGACCAATTCGACCCGGAAAAAATCGCCCGCTGGGACGAGGGCAAGGTACAAAACCTGATGCAAGACCCACGCATCGTGCGCAACCAGGCCAAAATCCGCGCCACCATCACCAATGCCCAAGCTTACTTGCGTATCCAGGAGGAGACTGGCTCTTTTGCTCGCTACCTCTGGGACTTCGCCGGCGGGCAGCCCCTCGTCAACCAGCCCCGCAGCCTGGCCGAGGTACCCACCCACAGCCCCGAATCTGACGCCATGGCCAAAGCCCTCAAAAAACAAGGCTTCAAATTCGCCGGGACCACCATCTGCTATGCCTTCATGCAAGCCGTGGGCATGGTGGATGACCATGTGGTGGACTGCTGGCGCAAATCTGCCTCCACCTGACGCCCAAACCCCCTGATCCCGTAGCTGCACTGCTTCCTTGTTCTTGAAAAATGATTTCTGGCTTGAATCTTAAATGAGTTTTTCTCTATATTAGGCAACCAAAGCCGGAATCTCCTGCGGGCAGGACGCAGGCCCCAGCCCCCTAAGCACATGCCTTTGCCCCTTTGCGGCGTCACGCCGCCCTTTTTTGGTATGTCACTTTCTCTAACCCGCTATCATTATGAAACAGCTGAGTTCAGATTGGTTCGTAGAGGGCACCCTCGATTTTGAGTACAAAAAGTACTTGCTGCTGGCTTACCTGCAACATGTTGGTCAAGAATTTGCGGGCGTCCGCCTTTACCCCTCTCTTTCGGACCTGATCGGCCACTACCGCAACCTCCTGACTTTTCAGGAAGAAAAACGCAAATTCTACGAGCGCTTTCCCCAGCGGCTGAGCGAGGAAGAATTTCGCAAACTCAAGCTCAAGCGTACCCCCGAGGTCGAAGATCCCGAGGACATGCAGGAGATCGAATCCATCATCTCCTATGCCTTGCCCAACATCAAACAACACCTTAAGGACGGCAAGGAAATCTACGAATACATCGAGGAAAAACTCACCCTCGAGCCCATCGGTATTCTCCCGCTCTACAAGCAAGAGGGCTACCTGCTGCTGCGCATCCAGCCCCACAAGGACATCAAGGTGTTCCAGTACCACATCGTGTTCTTCGAAAACACCGAAGCCAACTACCACGGCATTTCTTTCCGCTACCTGGACACCTATACCCACAGCCTCGTCAATACCTACGAGGCCATCAAGCTAGCGCTCGTCCGCCGCCACGCCACCCTCCCCAACCCCGCCACTTACCTCCTCTACGCCGGAGAGCCTTTCCCCGAGGAAGAAAGCCTGCTTCCCGTGGCCAAGCGCAAGATGCTGGCGCATCTCAAGACGGCTAGTTAGAGACGAGAAAAAAGAGATGAGAAATGAGACCCCAGCCTCCTTTTTCTCATCTCTTACGCGCTCATCTCGTCTTACTTTGGCAGCGCCTCTTCGTCTCATTTCTTTTCTCTCATTTCTTTTCTCTCATTTCTTTCCTCTCATTTCTTTTCTCTCATTTCTTTTCTCTCATTTCTTTTCTCTCATTTCTTTTCTCTCATTTCTTT
>CAZIVQ010000467.1:3269-4393 GCA_964542415.1 uncultured Bacteroidia bacterium
TCTCTCCCCTACATCGACAACACCCGGATCAAATCATAATTCGAAATAATGTCGATCTGCTGGCTGTCGGTCTTGACCAGGACGGCGGGGTTGTCCTTGTTGATCAGCTGGGAGATGACGTCCATGCGGGTAGACTCCAGCACGAAGGGGAGCGGATCACTCATGATCTGCGAAACAATGGCCTCCTTCATGGCCGGGTCGTCGAGGATGGCGTTGAGGACGCGGGGCTCGTTGAGGCTACCGACGATCTCCCCGTCGCTGGTGACGGGAATTTGCGAGACGTTGTGCTCCCGCATGAGGCCGAGGGCTTCGGCCAGGGTTTGCTGCGTATTGAGCATGAGCAAAGGCCGCATATCACCCCCTTTTTGCCGGAGAATTTCTCCGGCGGTGAGCATGTTGCTCGCGTCCAGAAAGCTGTGCTGACGCATCCATTCGTCGTTGTAGACTTTGCCCAGGTAGCGGGTGCCGTGGTCAGGGAGAATGATGACCATCAGGTCCCCTTTTTTGAGGTTACGGGCATATTCCAGCGCCCCCTGCACCGCCGCCCCACAGGACCAGCCGATAAACAGGCCTTCAGAGCGAGCCAATTTGCGCGTCATCAGCGCCGCATCCTTGTCGGAGACCTTCACGATCTGGTCGATGACAGACATGTCGCAGTTCTCGGGCAGAATGTCTTCGCCGATCCCTTCGGTCAGGTAGGGAAAGATCTCCTTAGGGTCGATCTCCCCGGTCTCGTGGAGTTTTTGGAAAATGGACCCGTAGGTATCGATGCCGACGGTCTGGATCAGCGGATTTTTCTCTTTCAAATAGCCCGAAACTCCACAGATGGTGCCGCAGGTCCCCATGCCCGCCGCAAAATGGGTGATCCTCCCTTCGGTCTGCTCCCAGATTTCCGGGCCGGTGGTGGCCACATGGGTCGCCCGGTTGCTGCGGTTGTCGTATTGGTTCATGTAGAGGGAGTTGGGAATCTCCTTCTCCAGGCGACGTGCAGTCGAATAATAAGAACGCGGGTCATCGGGCTCTACGTTGGTGGGGCAGACGATCACCTCAGCCCCTACGGCCCGCAGGATGTCGATCTTTTCCTTCGACTGCTTGTCGGCCATGGTAAAAATGCAACGGTAGCC
>CAZIVQ010000468.1:0-4388 GCA_964542415.1 uncultured Bacteroidia bacterium
CCCTCAGCTTGTCAAATGAGGTGGTGATGAGTTTTGTAGAAAAGGGCGACAAGGTCTACGTCGGCACCGATGGCGGGGGGATCAATGTCTTTGACAAGCAGTCAGGCATGGTCGGCCACTACCGCTGGGGCCAGGATGGAGGCCGCGGCCCACTGGGTAAAAGCACCGTCCTTTCCCTGGCCAGCCTGCCCCACAGTTCCCAAATCTGGACGGGTAGCTACAAAGACGGCTTGAAAGCCTTCGACCCAAGGAAAGAACGGTTTCAACATTTCATCCAATCTTTACCCAGCGACTCGCGCCAGCAGGCCAATATGATCTGGCAGATCGTAGCTGACCCTTTTGAAGCAGCGATCTGGCTGGCCACCTACCAGGGATTGCAGCGATTCGACCTACAGACTCAGCAGTTTACCGGGGTTTCCTTGGCTCGCCCCGATGGCGAGGGGCCTAGCGATGAGTTTGGGCAAACGGCCCTCATTGATCATGTCGGCTGGTTGTGGATGGGGAGTATAGATGGGCTATTTGCCTACCACCTGGTTTCTGGAGAACGAAAAACCTTTGCTCCTGACCCGCAAAACCCGGCAGGCCTGAAGCATCCCGTAGTCAGCTGCCTTTATGAAGACTCCCGGCAGCGGCTCTGGGTCGGCACGCATGGGGGGGGCCTCCATTTATTTGACCGGGAAACCGCCACCTTTACGGTGCTTACGGCGAGCGATGGCCTCCTCGGCAACGTGGTCAAGGGCATCACCGAAGACCAGCAGGGCCATATCTGGATCACCACCCACCAGGGCGTGAGCCGCCTGAACCCTGAAAATGGCCAGTTCCAAAACTACACCCGCCAAGATGGCTTGCAAGGGGGCGAATACTCCCGCAACGCCATCCTAACCGATGCCGAAGGCTATATTTACCTCGGAGGCTCTTCTGGCTTCGATCGCTTTCACCCAGACAACCTGCGTAAAAACCAGCACCTCCCTGAGGTCCATCTTACGGGGCTGGCTTTTGATAACCAGCCAGTGCCTGTCGATTCGGCAGGACTACTTCCCCGCCATCCCAATCACCTTGATGAGCTGGTGTTGCCTTATTGGCAGAATGATTTTTCCCTGTCCTATGTAGGCCTGGATTTTTCTTCGCCTCAGCAGGTGACCTATGCCTACCGCCTGCTGGGCTATGATAACCAATGGCAGGCTGCCGGGAACCGCCGCACGGCTCACTATACCAACCTGGATCCGGGTACCTATACCTTCGAGGTGCGTGCCGCCAACAGTGACAAGCGTTGGAACGAGTGCCCGAAGCAGCTTCGCATCGTAATCAATCCGCCTTGGTGGGCCACGACCTGGTTCCGGCTGCTGGCCTTGGGGGCGATCTTGGCGGCCATTTTGGGGACCATCTGGGCGCGAGAGCAAGCTACCCTCCGACAAAAAAGACGGTTGGAACGCCTGGTCAATGAGCGCACCCATGACCTCCGCCAAGCCAACGGGGTGCTGTCGGCTCAGAAGCAGCAAATAGAAGCCCAGAAAGAAGAAATTCAACGGCAATCGCAGAATACCCTGAAGGTGCAGCAAGAAATCAACCGACTGAAGCAGGTGCAGTTAGAAGGGCAAATTGACCTGAAAAACCGGGAACTAGCCGCCCAAGCCCTGCATATCGTGCAAAAAAATGAGTTCCTCAACAAGCTCGGGCAGGAAGTGGAGCAGCTGTTCGGATTTTTACCCGATAAATACCACGGTCAGATGAAGGAGGTCAGCCGGGAACTCCAGAGCAGCATGCGACTCGACACCGAATGGGATAATTTCAAACTTTCTTTCGAGCGGGTTCACCCCGATTTTTTCAAAAGACTGCGGGAGGACTATCCGCAGTTGACCCAAAACGACCTCAAACAATGCGCCTTCATCCGTATGGGGCTGGCCAAGAAGGAAATCGCCACCATGCTGCACGTCACGCCCCGCGGGGTGACCATGGCCCGCAACCGGATTAAGAAGAAGCTAAACCTGGGCCCAGAAGAAGACCTGCGGGCCTTTATCAACCGGGCGTATTAAAAAAGGCCAGATCCCTGCGGGGACCTGGCCATGATACAAACTACTACTACCGACTCTAACAAATATCTTTCGCGGAGCCACTCAGCAGCCGCGTCTACCGCCTTTATATTAGACGACGCAAAAAAGGTCCCTTTACCCCTAGTCTTTCCCAAAAATTTCTCCCTCACTACCATCTGGGGCTCCCGTCTCTCAGCCCACCTGACTATTGAGGTAGGTACTCCAAGTACCCATCAGCCGGTCTTGCAACTTGCGCTTAGCGATGCAAAGCTGCGATTCAACGTTTTTGATGCTAATGTTGAGTTCAGCCGCAGCCTGCTTGTAAGACATGCCTTCGATCCGGACCAGCCGGAAAATCCGCTGGCACTGCGGGGGCAAAGAGTCGACGGCCTCGGAGAGTTGTTCTCCTAGCTCCTGACGGCAGAAGATGCCTTCCGGGCTAGGAAAATGGCACGGCAAGCCCTCGGTCAGCTCACCTACCTGGCCCGCAGCCGGATAGCGCTGCTGCTTGCGCAAGCAGTTGAAGAAATGGTTGCGGGCAGTGATGAAGATGTACCCCTGGGGATTATTGGCCTCCAGCAGCTTTCGGCGCTTGGTCCAAAGCAGGAGGAAAAAATCCGCTAGCGCATCTTCGATCTCCCAATCCCCCTGGATTTTGGTGCGGGCAAAGCGCTCCAAGCGGGGATAGAAAAAATGAAAGAGGTTACGGAAGGCTTCGGCATCATCGTGGGCGGCCATACGGTACACCCATAGCTTAACTTTTTGGGCCCGTTCTTGCGGGCCATGCACAAAATAAGCAGTAGTAGTCATGTCTTACCCTTGGGGTTGATGATTCTCAAACACTCCGGGGTGGTGGAATCGAACTTAAGCTACTGCATCTGCGGCAGAATCCGCCTAAATGGGGGGTTCACAAAAGGTTCACATAACAAAAAAACTTGATGTTTCCGCTATGAGGGCTTTTCTGCCTCCCCTGGGGAAGCCGCATCGTCGGGTTGGCGCAGCCGGGCCTGTAAGGCCGCAATCTTTTCGTAGCGGACAAAAGAGTAAAGCGTGGGCTGGCTCTGGTTGAGGTGTTGTAATACGCGCAGAGCCTTATGCAACCGGCTTTGCCCGTCCTCCCAGTCTCCCTGCTGAAAGTACACCTCGGCTTCCTCCCGCAGCAGGTCTGCCACCACTTCCAATTGGGGAACCTCCAACCCATGCTCTTCTACCAGCCAGCTGATCAGGTCCTCCTCTTCCGTGTTGCCAAGTTGTTCGCCATTGAAAGGAAAGAAGGCTTCGTAGGTTTCCCCCAGCAGTTGTAGGGCTTCGTCGTAGGCATTGCGCTGCCGGTAGCCCATCACCTGGGCTGCCACGCGCCCGACTTCTTCGATCAGTTTCAGGAGGTAATCTTGTTTAAACATGGGCAAATGGGTAATATAGGGTATCCGAAAATGAGAACCGCCTCCGCTGGCTGATACCAACGGAGGCGGTGAGTAGAAAGTTTCCAGCAGGCCGGTTAGTTGCGGATGATCACTTTCCGCATGGCCTCTGGGTAGCCATCTATGCTCAGGCGCAGGTAATAGACCCCATCTGGATAAGGGCCAAATTCGAAGTAAATCGGCTGATCTGGTCCGGCAGAGAGCCCCCGGCGTCCTCTTTCCAGCACCTGCCCTTGCACCGTCATCAGCTGCCAGTTGAGCACCTCGGTTTCCCAGATGGAGATATTCACCCAAACTTGCCCTGCTGTCGGATTAGGGTACACCTGCCCGATTTCTACTTCGTCGAAGGCCAGCACCCCCCAAGCATCGTTGGTATGCTGGGTGCTGCCATCGGAGGTTTCCTGCTGTACCCGGTAATAATAGCGCTGGTTGGGCTGCACATCGGCATCCACGTACTGATAATCACGAGGCCCCGAGGTATTGCCTGCCCCAGGCACCCAAGCTAGCAGGGTCCAGGTCTGTCCGTCGGTACTGCGCAGGAGGGTGAATCCCAGGTTGCTGGCTTCCAGCTCGGTGCTCCAATCCAACTGCAAAGCTGTCCGCTCTACCGGACTTACTTCCAGGGTTCCCAGCAGGGTAACGTTCGAAACGCAACTTACACGCAGCTGAAAATCCCCCGTAGCCCCGTTAAAGCCGTTTACGTAGACGTAATAGGCCGTGCCCACCACCGTAGGAAAGACTGCCTCTGACGTGGCCCCGGCACAACCGATGCCGTCATCGTTACCCGTGACACAGATCAGGTTGCCGCAGCTGCCGCTGTAGACGTTGATTTTGGTGTCGTAATCGGCGGTGCCACAGGTGCTGGCCGTCACCGTCGATCCATTGCCGTCCAGCACGTACCAGACCCCAGGCGCGGTAGGGAAGGTGCCGCAGAAAC
>CAZIVQ010000469.1:0-4384 GCA_964542415.1 uncultured Bacteroidia bacterium
AGGCCAGCCATCAGGCACACCAAGGGTTGCCAGGACCATTTCCATCGCCAACGCAGAAGCACTACCGGGCTCAACAGGATAAACAGCAGATGGTCCATCCTGACGAGGTAGGAAACATAGGCCGTGAGAAAAAACAGGGCCCAGGATAGGGGACGATCTTTTTCTCCCAGGCGAACGAGGGCCCACAAAAACGCTACGTTGCTGGCAAAAGCAAAAGTGGTATCCATGCCCGATATGCCATGAAACAAAAAATGCTGGTTGGTCAGAAAAATGGCTACGGCTAGATAGCACCAAGGGCGGCTGAGGGCTAACTTTTTCCCAACTAACCGAAAAATCAATTCCATCAGCCAGGCGCTGCCGAGCAGAAGAAAGCCTAAGCTGCTGCCCAAAAGCAAGTAAGCCCCTGACTCTGGAGTTTGCCAGATCAGTCGGAGAATGGCCAGCCAAAAGGTGTACGCTATGCTGGTACACCCAAATGTAGGCGGGCCTGTGGCATTCCAGCTGTAGCCTGCTCCTGCGGCTAGGTGGTCGGCATAGCGTAAAAACATCCAGGCATCATCCAACATACCTGCATAAAGCGGGAAAAAAGCATGGTCTATCAGGTACCCTACCCAGATCGCCAGGGCCAAGTAGGCGAGCCAGTTAAAGCGTTTGGGTATCGTAAGCCCTTTTGCCTCCAACATTGGCATCATCTTCGGTGAATTATGCGCGTGCTTGTGCAGGTTTGCAAGTTCTTTTGGCGGGCAAGATACCTTCTTTGTTGGAATGCCCAAGCAGGCGGATAATCATGCCTGGGAAGCGTGGTCCTTGCCTTTTCCTACACCGGCAGCGGCAGCGCATCAATTCGCACCTGTACCTCTTTGAGCATCTGGTAGATGCTGAAGAGGTCTTTTTGGGTGGAAACATAGGCATCGGAAACCGCATAGCGACTTTCTTCCATCACCACAAAAAACCAGTTCCGGCCCAGCACATAGCAGCCGTAGAGGGGAAAAGGGGCTTCGTTGAGGCGGCGGCCCCCCACCATGGCGATGAGTAGCTGGCCCAGGGGGTCGCCGGCTGCATCGACCTCGCGTTTGTATTCGTGGAGGAAAAAATAGGGTCGGCGCGGGTCCTGTTTGCCTTCGGCCAGCATCCAGTCGACCCGCCCAGCGGCTACTTCGTCGTCGCCGTAGGTGAAGCTCAGGCTGCGGTCCATGAAAGGACGGCGGTTTTTGGCCTGGAAGGGAATCAGGCGCAGCAACGGCCCCAAGAAGTAAACTTTCAGTTCTTCCTCGTTGTAGAGGTCGACGTTGCGGATCAGTTCTTGGCGCAATTCCTCCATCAATTCCCGATGCGGCGCGGGGATCTCATGCGCAGCCGCCTGCCAGCTAGCCAACAGCGGATGCTCGAAGACCCGCTCCATGTCAAAGGTCAGCTCCACATGCTCGAATTTCCAGTCGCGAAATTCTTTCATGGCTTAATGGTTTTGCTACCCCGTAACCCGGCCCGGTCACTTGAATATACGCAGAATTTAGGGGAGGGACGAAGAAAAAGTCATCCATTAAGCCACGGTAGGAGCGCCCGGCAGGGGTCAAAGATTTATCTTATTGCATGGCTACAGGTATGCAGCCCCTAGCGGGGTTAGCAAGGCTCATTTTACCTCCCCAAAGTAGTAGCTTCTTCGCCAGAGCAGCACGCCAGAATGGCCCCGCAGCCCGACCCCGCTAGGGGTCACATATTTGTAGCTCAAGCGTTTGTTGATTTTCTCGACCCCGCTAGGGGTCGGACCAAGCCTGGTTATGAAGGGAGTTATTCGCACACCCCCGATGCAACCTGGGAAGCGGCTGAACAACCGCCTCTTTAAAGCCCCTAACGCGACTTGATCTGCATTTCCAGCTCCAAAATCCGCTCTTTCAGCTTCTGGTCTTCGGGCATGACCTCGGCCAAGGCTTCGAGGGTGTACTTCGCGCGACGGGGCAACATGGTCTCCAGGTAGATCGAAGCCAGACCGGCCAGGGCCCCGAAATGCCGCGGCTCCAGGGCCAGGGTCTCCATGATGTCCTCGATGGCGGCCTTAAAATTGCCGCGCAGGTAGTAGGCCGTGGCCCGCTTGTTCCAAGCTTCGGGATACTGCGGGTTGCGGCGGATCATCTGGGAGAAAAATTCGATGGCATCGTCAAATTGGCGTGCCTCCAGGGCTTGGAGGCCAGTGGCCATCAGGCCTTCGAGGGTAGGATCGTCCGTATGCAGCCATACCACCCAGATCTCCTCCTGCAAAGCGTCGATTTCAGTTTGGGTGCCGGCCTGCCGGAGGCGGTCAAAAAGGTAGTCGAGATGGGCCTGATACATATCCATGAGAGAGGTAAGCTGAATCAATTTTCAAAAAAGAAAAAAGCATTTCCTCTCCAAGGCAAGCCCGGCAAGGAATAGTTATTAAACCCCCTCCAAAGATTTTGGTTGGCTAAGCCGGAAAAATAAATCGGCCCGCTCCCTCAGGGCTGGGCCGCTACGACCGGCAGTCGGACAATGCGCAGCAGGCCCGGCTGCGCATCGGAATGGGTCTGGATGCGCAGGTAAAGGGTCACCCCCTCGCTGCCCGGCAGCGGCGTCACCTCCAGGTAACCCTGGACCAGACGGCGAATCTGAGCCCCGGCCGCAGCATAGTGGATGAAAGCCGTAGGGATGCGCGGCAGCACCACTTGCAACTGCTGCGGCTGTTCGGGCGCCAGCCCACCGTTGGCCGGCAAGCCAAAGACCTGCGGGCCGGGCAAGGCGCCGGTATCCAAAGGCAGGGCTACATAGCCCAGGCGTTCGCTCAGCAGGCGACCTGCCCGGTCGAAGTGCTGGGCAAAACAGACCGAATCAGCCTGCAACAACCCGTACATGCGGAGCTGCCCCTCGGGGTAGTAGGCCAAGAGGTGGCCTTCTTTGCGGCCGTAGACGTAGTCTTGGCGGATTTTTACGCTGCCGTCAGGGTAGTAGCCCACGTACTGCCCGTGGCGCTGCCCCTGCTGGTAAGGCACCTGGTAACGCAGGATGCCGCCTTCGTAGTAGGCTTGTTCCAGGCCCTCTTTCTGCCCCTCGCGGTAGGCGATGCTGGCCGAAAGGTTGCCGTTGAGGTAGTAGGTGTGGGCGATGCCTTCGTAGCGACCGGCGCTGTTGAGCGGGAATTTGGCCCGGCGGGCCCCGTTGTCGTAGTAGGCTTCTTCGACCTGCGCATAAAGCGGCAGCGAGAGCAAGGCTGCTATCAGGACGAACGTCGATTTCATGGGATACAGGGTGTGGAAGGGGAAGTTGGGAAACCTAAGCTCGTAGCAAGTAAGCCTGGCAAGCCAGGCCCATTCATAGGCCAAAAGCTTAATATTTTCTCCGGCAATTACGACATTTTACCTTATTCTGCTTAACTTATGGATCGTCTCAGCCAATCTCATGCGTAAACTACCCATAATCTACGGCGAACAGTATAACATTTCTCTGCCCGACCTGCGGCAGTTTCATCCCTTTGACGCAGAGAAATACCGGAAGATTTACCAATACCTCATTGAGCATGCCGGGCTGAGTCCCGAGCAATTTTACCAGCCCGAGCCCGTCTCCGACCAGACCCTGCGCAAGGTCCACAGCCAGCGCTACCTCGATGCCCTGGAGCGCGAAGGCTACCTCGCCGAAATCATCGAACTGCCGGTCCTCTCCCACCTGCCCATCAACAAGCTGCGCGACAACATCCTCACCCCCATGCGCTATGCCGTGCAGGGCACCCTGCTCGGCGTCGACCTCGCCCAGCGCTCCGGCTGGGCCGTCAACCTCTCCGGCGGCTACCACCACGCCCACGCCGACCACGGCGAAGGCTTCTGCTTCTTCGCTGACATCCCCCTCGCCGTCCGCGAATTCTGGGAGGTCTACCCCCAGGCCAAGGTCCTCATCGTCGACCTCGACGCCCACCAAGGCAACGGCGTCTCCCGCCTCCTCGGGCCCGACCCCCGCTGCGCCATCCTCGACGTCTACAACGGCGACATCTACCCCAACGACACCGAAGCCGAACGCTACGTCGATTTTGCCTTCCCCCTCGCCTCTTACACTCGCGACGAAGACTACCTCCTGCTGGTCAAAGAAGGCATGCGCCGCGCCCTGCGCCACGCCAAACCCGACCTCATCATTTACAACGCCGGCACCGACATCTACGAAGGCGACCAACTCGGCCAGCTCAGCGTCTCCGCCGAAGGCGTCCTCGCCCGCGACCAGTACATCTTCGAAACCGCCTGGGAACGCCACATCCCCATCCTCATGCTCCCCTCCGGCGGCTACTCCCCCGACTCCGGCCTCATGATCGGCCGCTCCCTGCACCGCATCCTGCTGACCGTGGGGGTGAAAAGCCTGAAGGTGTAGGGGAGAAGGGTCAAGCGGGCAG
>CAZIVQ010000470.1:0-4380 GCA_964542415.1 uncultured Bacteroidia bacterium
AGGTCCAGCTCCTGATTAAAGCGGTCGGCAGCGGTGTCGATGATCGGGCTCAGCAGTTGGGCGTCCACCCCTTCAAAATACTGCGTCACAAAGCGGTCCACCTCCACCTGCTCGTACACCCCCACATCGTCCAGGGTGCCTTTAAGCTCGTGAAGCACGTTGACGTCGGTAGCCTGGCTCAGGGTGGTAGCGGTGTAGAAAGGATCAAAAGCGGTCTTGATGTCCTCAATTTGGTTAAAAAAGTCGAGGATGAACAGGTCCTCGGTTTTCTTGCCATACTGCGGAGCGGACCGATTTAAGCGGGAAAGCGCCTGCACCGCCATCACGCCCTGCAGCTTCTTGTCCACGTACATGGCGCAGAGCTTGGGCTGGTCAAAGCCCGTGAGGTACTTGTTGGCGACCACAAGGATGCGATACCCATCTTCATCAAACTTATGCCGGGTATCCTTTTCGGCAAAGCCGTTGATGTCCGCCTCGGTGTACTCGATCCCGTCCACCGTTTTTTTGCCTGAAAAGGCGATACACACCTGAAAAGGATTGTCCCGATCCTCCAGGTAGCGCCGGATAGCCAGAAAATAGCGGATGGCCGATTCGATGCTTTGCGTCACCACCATGCCCTTCCCTTTACCCTTGAGCTTCCTGGTGTTGTACACCTTGCTGAGGAAGTGGTCCATCATGACCTCGGCCTTGGTCGCGATGGTCCGCTTGTCCCGCTCCACGTAGGCACGCAGCTTCTGCTGGGCTTTGCGGGTATCAAACAGCGGATTGTCCTGAATCGACTTCTGGATCTCGTAATAACTCTTGTAGGTGGTGTAGTTGGCCAGCACATCCAGGATGAAGCCCTCCTCAATGGCCTGCTTCATGGAGTAGAGGTGAAAGGGACGGAAGGTCCCCTCTTCCCGCTTGATCCCAAACCGCTCCAGGGTGGTATGCTTGGGCGTAGCGGTAAACGCCAGGTAAGAGGCATTGCCTTTCATCTTGCGCGCCTGCATGGCCCGCAAAATCTTGTCTTGGGCATCTTCCTCTGCTTCCTCAGAAGGGATATTTCCCATCGCCTGGTTCATCTTGGCTGCGGTGGTCCCTCCCTGCGAGCTATGCGCCTCGTCGATGATCACCGCAAAGCGCTTATGGCTCAGATCGGCGATGCCTTCGATGATGTGCGGGAACTTCTGGATGGTGGTGATGATAATCTTCTTCCCCTGCTCCAGGCTGCGCTGCAATTCGCGGGAGGAATAGGCCGGGGCCACGATGTTTTTCACCTGAGAAAACTCCTTGATGTTATCCCTTAGCTGCTTGTCCAACAAGCGCCGGTCAGTCACCACGATCACCGAGTCAAAGAGGGGAGATTCCAGGTCCTTGGCACCGGGCAGCTCGGCTCGCTCCGGATAGACCTCAATGAGCTGATAGGCCGCCCAGGTGATGGAGTTGGACTTGCCCGAACCGGCCGAATGCTGGATCAGGTAAGTATGCCCTACGCCATGCGTAGCTGCATGGGCGAGCAGTTGGCGTACCACGTCCAGTTGGTGATAGCGCGGAAAAAACAACGTCCGCTTGCTGAGCGCATCCGAATGCTTGCCGTCGAAGCGGACAAAGTGCTGCAGGATGTTGGCCAGGCTTTCGCGGCGAAATACCTCCTCCCAGAGGTAGGCCGTTTTGTGGCCAAATGGATTCGGGGGGTTGCCCTTGCCATGATGATCACCCCGGTTGAAGGGCAGAAAAAAAGTCGACTCGCCAGCCAGTTTGGTGGTCATGTAGACCTCATCGGGGTCCAGGGCCATGTGGACTAGGCAGCGCCCAAATTGCAGCAAGGGCTGCCGCGTGTCCCGCTGCTTATACTGCTTGATGCCCTGCACCCGGGCCGACTGCCCCGTCCAGGGGTTTTTCAGTTCCAGGGTGGCGATGGGCAGGCCATTGAGGAAGATGACCATGTCGATGGACCGCCGCGGCTGGTCCAGGTTGAAGTGAACCTGCCGGGTGACACTGAACTCATTTTGCGCAAAGCGCGCCTTGATGGTGGGGCTGCTGCTCGCCATCGGCAACTGGTAGAGCAGGGTAAAGTGGGCGTCTTCCACCTCCAGGCCCTTGCGCAACAGACGCAGCAAGCCATATTTCCTGACCATGCGGTCGTAGCGCTGCAGGATTTTGAGCTTCCAGTCCGGCGCTCGTTGTAGCTTCGCCAGCTCCTCGGGCTGGGTAGCCTCCAAAAAGTGCCAGAAGCGCCGGGTATCGAGGGCGTAGGTGGCGTCAAAATCATGCTGGTCCCCCAAATAATAACCCGCCCCGGCCCCGTAGGTCGCCCGCGGGTCGCTGCCAGCGGAGGGAGGAGTCCCGCCGACCGGCCTTTCTTCGGTCAGGTCCAGCGCCTCCGCCTGCTCCTCCAGGCAAGTGCCGGTGAGGTGCATTTCGATGGCGCGCTCCAAGGCGGCTTCATTGGTTTGGGAAGGCATGGGGGTCGGTTTCAGGGGTTAAAATCGTTGCTCGATCTCCGTGATGATGCGCCGAGCAAAGGTTTCAAATTCGCTGTAAACCTTCTTCACAGCCTGATAATGGGCGCCAATCGCTCCTTCGGCTGGTTTAAGGTCGAAGATGGGCTTCCTCGCTTCCATCGCGAATGGCATCAGGCTGTTGTAGTGCTTGATCATGGCCAGGCAATACGGGTCATCGGCTAGGGACAGCTCTTGCGGAGCTTCCTCCTGTTTAAGTGACTCTCGGAAGATCCCTGGAATCCGATCTGCAAATTTCCGGTATGCCTTGACCGGGCGATTGGAACTTACCCCATGCTGCATCAGGACGTAGCCCAGGGCAAATACATCCGCTTGGGGAAGGGCGAGCGATTGCGTTTCTGGCTTTCGTTCTTCCAGGCGCTTGGCCCATTCTGCGGACCAGGTGTTGATTCTCTCCCCGATGTTGGAGAGGCCTTTGAGGGAAAAGAGGTCAGCCGTGCTGGGCACGATCAAGTAGTCGGAAGAAATGAGCGTGGCTCGGTTGATTGCACCAAAATTGGGGCCAACGTCCACGAATACGTAGTCAACCTCGTGTTTTTCAGCCGCACGCTCGATGATGCGGTAAAAGGCCGACTCCAGGGCAAAGGGATACCATTCCCCGGTCAGACAGTTGTACCACTCCTGACTGAGTTTATCCTCGACCAGCGAAAGCTCCAAATCCCCCGGAATCAGCAGGAGGTTTGGCCGTATAATTTCCACATGAGCGTCCAGGATGTCGCCCTGTTTTCGTTCAATTTGCCTTAGGGCATGCTTGATGGTTTGCTGGTCTTCGATGATTTGAAACAACTGGTCATCTTCCAGAAAAATCTGAGACAAGTTGGTCTGCGGATCCAGGTCGACAGCCAGCACCCGGTGCCCGATTTCCGCAAACATATGGGCCGTGTGATAGACCAGGGAGGTTTTGCCAACACCGCCTTTGTTATTAAAAAAAGTGATGATTTTCATTTGCTGAAAATTTTGACGGCAAACCTGCCAGTTTGGTCCGTAATGAACTCCGGCTCAGGATTGCCGTTGTTGGCTAGCTCCCGTTTCGCACGCTGGACGCCTACCCCAAAGCGATTGACAAAGCCGAGTACTTTTGCCGCTCCGGCTAACACTGGATTGCGGTAGTCATTGTTGTGGGGAAAATCATTTTGGGCGTTACCGTACAATCCGCCATTGTTGATGATCTCGATCCGGTCTTCGAACTCATAGAATTTGATGGGCGCATTTACGGTGTAGTCGTTGTGAATGACCGCATTGTAAATCAATTCCTCCAAAGCTTTGGCCGGATAATTATATTCATACTGCTCGCCCAGTTCTGGCAAATGCTTGCGCACCAGATTGGTGTGAATGAAGGACTTCAGCTGCCCGAATTGGGTCAACAAATCTCCTTCAAAGCTCTTTTCGGCAATATCGTCGTCGTAGAGTTCTTTGCCGTCATATTTCACATACTGAAGGTATGCCCCCGGGATGAAAAACCGAGGGTTTAGGCCAAACATCAGGATGCCTGCATGGGTAGGGCACTCCGCTTTGGAATGAAAAAATTGCAGCGAAGCGAATTGCAGCTTCAGGGTGCGATGATTGGCTTCCAGGGTATCTTCGTCAATGGCCAAAGGCAAATAAGCGAGTTGAAAGCCTTTGTCGTCCATATCTTCAATGGTCGCCTGCAGGCAGGGCTGTACATCGAAGGTGGCGCCCAAGCGATTCCGCTTTTCAATCAGCATCTTCTCTTCTGACTCGGAAGCGAAGTCTCGCCGAGGGCCTTTGCGGATGTAGATATTCCCTTTGAAGCGAACCGGTGGCAAAGCGGAGGGCAGCACTTCTGCCACGCACACGTCCCCTTCGGGCAGGTGGAAGATTTTGGTAAATAGGGTTGGCGAGGGAATGATCCGCC
>CAZIVQ010000471.1:0-4376 GCA_964542415.1 uncultured Bacteroidia bacterium
CAATCCCCCAATCCCCTTTTTCACTATTTGACATTTTGACTACTTGACCTTTCCCCCCTCCCCCCTCATGGACATCCTCTTCGAAGACAACCACCTGATCGCCGTAAACAAGCCCTTTGGGATGCTATCACAGGGCGATGATACCGGGGATGAAAGCGTATTTGACTGGGTGAAAGAATACATCCGGGTGACTTACCAGAAGCCAGGCAACGTGTATCTGGCGCTGCTGCACCGCCTCGACCGGCCTGCCGGGGGCGTGCTGCTCCTGGCCAAGACTTCCAAAGCCGCGGCCCGGGTGTCTAAAGATTTTCAGCAAAAAAACCTCCAAAAGCAATACTTGGCCATCACCGAGCGGAAGCCGCAGCCGCCTCAGGGCCGCCTGACGCATCACCTCAAAAGGCTCGGCGACCGCAACATCATGCGTGCCTACGCCCATCCGGTAACCGATAGCAAGTTGGCTAAACTAGACTACGAGCTCCGGCAGACCCAGGGTGAGCGGGCCTTGGTCGCGGTTACCCTTCACACCGGCCGCCGCCATCAGATCCGGGTGCAGCTCGGTTCCATCGGCTGCCCCATCGTGGGAGATGTGAAATATGGAGAGACTGATTTTCTCCCCGACAAATCCATTGCCCTGCTTTCCTGGCGGCTGGAACTCACCCACCCAGTACGAAAAGAGCCGCTGCGCATCGAAGCCCCCCTGCCCCACCAGCATGTGTGGGGAGATTTTTCTGCTCCCTGAAAAGAACCCCCCCCCCGTGCCATCGGCTATTTCAACCAGCGAGAGCTGTAGACGATCTCCATGGGCAAGCCGGTTTCATCAAGCTCTGGCGCTGCGGGTAGGGACGCCAACTGTTCGGGGACAGAAGCCGTGAGGGCCAGCACCAACGCATCCAGCAGGTCGTCGGGCTGGAAGAGCTTGCGGGGAAAGGCTGCAAGGGCCTGCACGTAGGTGGCTTCGCTTTGAGGCCAATGGCGGGTAAGCAGGCGCTGCCGTTCGATGCGGCCGTCATGTTGTTTTTTGTAATGCACCATGGGGCCGCCTCCGTTGAGGGCCCAAAAACAGACTTCGGGATGTGACTCCCGGATTTTTTCGCGCCAGGCGGGGTGGGTTTGCAGCCACTGGTCTAGCTCCCGGATTTTTGGGCAAATGTTCCAACTCTGACGCGAAAGGCCCACCCCCAGCCATTCCCGGTTGAGGCGATTGGCCTCCTGGTAGGTATCGGCCCGGGTGGCGGCGCGGCAGGGAACGGGAAAAATGCTGCTGCTCCGCTTGCCGGTGAGCCGCTGACGAGCTTCGCTATCGCAGCGCCGCTTGCCCGCATAGGGCAGGCCGATGGGCATGTCGATGAGCAACAGGTCGGCTTGGGCATGGTGGAGAATGAGGTCTGCGAAGGTTGCAAACACCTTGACCTCGGGCGGCTGCCAGGAAGACAAGGTCCGACTCACCGCCAGCCAGCCCCCAGGGCACCCATCGATTCCGACCACCTTGGTGCTTTCTGCCATGCCATAAAATTAAGTAACGCGCCTCGCTACCGGTGCCGTGACGAGGAGAAGCTCGAGAATATGTTTTATCTAAATAACCAGGCCAGAAAAATGTTTGGTGTGGGAGGGCCGAAGGATGGAAAAACTCCCGGGCTTTTTGCTCCGTAGAAAGGGAAATACCCCCGCTAATGTGGAAAAAAAGCCGATTTGGCGTTAGGCATTCCGGGGAGAATTTGCTAGCATTGATCATGCATATGGAGACGCAACCTAACTTTGAAGCCTTGGTCCATACCGGTCGCACCGCCTTCGAAGGCCGCGACTATGAAGAAGCCTTCCGGCAGTTGAGCCTGGCGGTGGGCATGCTCGAAGAGGAAGGCGCGCACGCCTGGCTTTCCTCGCCGGAGATGGCCGAGCTTTACCTGATGCGGGGCTCAGCCCTGGCGGCCGATTACCGCGATACGGTCTACGAGGATCCCGATATTTTTCAGCAGGTGCTGGAGGACTATGAACAGGCCGTGGGCATCGACCCGCGCAACCCCCTGCTGCGCAACCTGCGAGGTCGGCTGCTAATGAATTGCCAGTTTGCCAGCTATCAGGCGGAGGCCCGGGAGGACTTCGTGGCGGTCCTGGAGGATAATCCGGAGGAGCCGGGGGCGCTGAAAAACATGGGAGAATTGCTCTCCAAGGCTGAAATCTACGACAAGGCCCTCTATTATTTTTCCAAATCTCTGGAGCAACGCCCGGATAAGGAAGTGTACATGCTACGCGGAGTGTGCTATTTCAAGCAGCGCCCCCCAGACTTTGCCGCGGCGGCAGCCGACTTTGGCAAAGCGCAGGCCTCCTTGCCTCAACTGGCAGAGCTGTACCTCTGGCGGGCGACCTGCTTTCAGGAACTGGGTCTGACCCAAGATGCCATCAAAGAATACGACCGGCTGATCGCGGTACATCCGCAGCGACCGGGCTATTACGTGGACCGGGGCGTGCTGCGCCTGCCCGAAGACCCCCAAGAAGCCATGGCCGATTTTGATCAGGCCCTGGAACTGGCCCCCCATCCCTTGGCCTACAACAACCGGGCGTTTTTGCACCGGCTGGCAGGCAACCATCAGGCGGCCATCGCCGATGCCAAGGCAGCCTTGGGCGAAGCCGGTGAGCACCCCATCGCCTACGCTACTTTGGCGGAAATCTACGCCGACCTAGGCGACCGGGAGCATTTTTATCAGTACCTCGAACTGGCGCTTCAGCATTTTTATGAAGACAAGATCGACGCGATGATGGAGCCCGCTTTCGAGCCTTTTGTGCAGGAACCGCGCTTTCAGCAGCTGATCTCGCAGTAGGAGCCTTGGCCACAAACAAAGTTTCGTCCTCACCGGTCTAGGCCAGTGAGGACGAATGCTATTGTCTGATAGGCTATAAAAAGGTAGCGGCCCTCCGTAGTAGGGGTGCCTACCCGCCAAATGATGCCAGGCCGGGTATTTTTTCCGGTTTTCGAGCAGGGCTTGGGGCCGGGTAAAGGGCCTACTTCCCGCCGGACTTTTTGGGAGCCATGATCATGATCATGCGGCGGCCTTCCATGCGGGGTTCCATTTCGATTTTGCCGACCTCTTCGAGTTCATCGGCAAACTTGGTGAGCATGTCCCGTCCACGGTCTTTGTAGATAATGTTTCGCCCGCGAAACTGCACGTAGGCCTTGAGCTTGTTGCCCTCGCCCAGAAACTTCTCCGCGTGTTTGAGCTTGAAGTTGAAATCGTGCTCGTCGGTGTTGGGGCCGAAGCGGATTTCCTTGAGGGTGACGGTGGTCTGCTTGGCTTTGTTGGCTTTCTCCTTTTTCTTGATTTCGTAGCGAAACTTTGAATAGTCGACGATCCGGCATACTGGGGGATCGGCGCTGGCGGCAATTTCCACCAGGTCCATTTCCAACTCAGCTGCCATGCGTAAAGCATCAGAGGTGCGGAAGATACCATCCTCCTGGTCCCCGATGATATCGCTGTACTCGCTCAAACCTACGACACGAATCGAGGGTACCCTGATTTCGTGGTTGATGCGGTGCGGTCGTTGCTGACGAGCGCGGCGCATCGGTTGTCTGGGTCTTCTTTTTGCCAAACTGCTTTAGAAATTTAGAATGTGTAATAAGAGGTTGAAAACAAAATAAGTGTATGGAAAAGCCACAAAGGCCCTGACAGTGCTGGCTGTCAGATGCGGTGATGCAGGATACTTTTTATGTAAGAATGGAGGAAGGCGTGACAGCTCCGCCAAAGGTAGCGGCAGCTAAGGAAGATTTGGGCCAGAATAAAGCCACTGGTTCCATGGGATTGCCCAGGCAAATAGGGGGGTTGGGAACTATCACTGCGGTGGACTTGAACTAGCTAAGCGTCGTGGTCTGAGGTTGTTAGCCAAAAGTTACACAAGAATATTTTCCTGAGCAAAAGCAAATTAACGTCTTTTCCCAAAAAGGAACAAGCCCAAGCAAAAAGGGAAGGCGCAAAAAGCTTTCCCCCGGGATTTTTCTCCAAAACTGGCTTTGGGCCAAAAAGGCTTTACCTTTACCGCTCCAATCCTGAGCCGGTGCGCATCATCATATCTGTCATCAACGACCTGAGCGGCGACCAACGCATTCACCGCATCGCCAGCAGCCTGCAAGCTGCGGGCCACGAAGTGCTGGTGGTGGGGCGACAGCTGCCAGACTCCCTGCCACTGCCGGCACGCCCTTACCGCACCCACCGGCTGCGGCTCCCGGTCCACCGGGGCAAGCTCTTCTACCTGCTGTTCAACCTGCGGCTGCTGCTTTTCCTGCTGCGAGAGCCAGCCGACCTGCTCAACGCCAACGACCTCGATACCCTGCTGGCCAATACCCTGGCAGCCAACCTGCGGCGCCTGCGGCTGGTCTATGACTCCCA
>CAZIVQ010000472.1:0-4372 GCA_964542415.1 uncultured Bacteroidia bacterium
CCCTTGCTGCTCTGCCTGTCTCCTCTATCCCCTCCCCCTCCCCGCAATATTACCATCAAAATTAGCTTTTTGCTAAAAAAATAGCTTTCTTGCCGTGTTTGTTGTGAAATGCGGCGGGAAAGGTCCGTGATTTTCAATTTGGGCTGTGTATCTTTGTCCTCAGCCAGCGCCTTCCCCGCTCGCCTCCAATCGATTGTTGCTCATGAGTGATTTGCCCTCCGCTAACGGACACGACGCCAACCTGCCGGAAGACAGCGTGATGACCAAACCGGTCTCCGGCATGTACGAAGACTATTTTCTCGACTACGCCTCATACGTCATCCTGGAGCGGGCCGTCCCGCAGCTGCTCGACGGCCTCAAGCCCGTACAGCGCCGCATCCTCCATGCGATGAAGGAGATGGACGACGGCCGCTTCCACAAGGTAGCCAACGTCATTGGGCAGACCATGCAGTACCACCCGCATGGCGACGCGGCCATCGGCGATGCCCTGGTCAACCTTGGCCAAAAAGACCTCCTGATCGACTGCCAGGGCAACTGGGGCGATGTGCGTACCGGCGACTCTGCCGCTGCCTCCCGGTATATCGAGGCGCGGCTCTCTCCCTTTGCCCTCGAGGTCGGCTTCAATCCCAAGATCACCAACTGGCAGATCTCCTACGACGGGCGAAAGAATGAGCCCCTCGCCCTGCCGGTGAAGTTCCCCCTCATCCTCGCCCAAGGCGTAGAGGGCATCGCAGTCGGCCTTTCGACCAAGATCATGCCCCACAACTTCATCGAGCTGTGCAAGGCCTCGATCGCGGTGCTCAAGGGGAAGAAAACCCATCTCGTCCCCGATTTCCCTGCCGGAGGCATGATCGACGCTTCCAATTACAACGGTGGCGAGCGGGGCGGGCGCATCCGGGTGCGCTCTCACATCGAAACCCTCGACAAGACCACCCTCGCCATCCGCGACCTGCCCTACGGCGTCACCACCCTCGGCCTGATCGATTCTATTCTCAAGGCCAATGATAAGGGCAAACTCAAGGTGAAAAAAGTGATGGACAACACCGCCGCCGAGGTCGAAATTCTGGTAGAATTGCCCAGCGGCGTCTCCCCTGACCTCACCGTCGATGCGCTCTATGCCTTCAGCGACTGTGAGGTGTCCATTTCCCCTAACGCTTGCGTCATCATCGACGAGCGACCCCACTTTCTGAGTGTGGATGAATTGCTGCGCATGTCTACTGCGCACACCAAAGAGCTGTTGCGAAAAGAGCAGGAAATCAAGCTGGGAGAGCTCAAGGAGAAGCTGCTGTTCGCCTCGCTGGAAAAGATCTTCATCGAAAACCGTATCTATCGCGACATCGAGGAAAGCGAAACCTGGGAAGATGTGATCAAGACCATCGATAAAGGCCTGGAGCCCTACAAGCCACAATTCTATCGAGAAATTACCCAAGACGACATCGTCCGCCTGACCGAAATCCGCATCAAGCGCATCTCTAAGTACAATGCGTTTCAAGCCGACGAGCTGGTGAAAAAACTGGAAGAGGAAATCGCCCAGGTGGAGCACAACCTGGCCCACCTCACCGAATTTGCCATCGACTACTTCCAGCACCTGCTGGACAAGTACGGCAAAGGCCGCGAGCGCAAAACGGTCATCACCAACTTCGACACCATCGCGGTCACCCAGGTGGCCATCGCCAATGAAAAGCTGTATGTCAACCGCAAGGAGGGCTTTGCGGGCTTTGGCCTGAAGAAAGACGAATACGTCTGCGACTGCTCCGACCTCGACGACATCATCGTCTTCCGGGCCGATGGCAAATACATGGTGAGCCGGGTCCAGGAAAAAGCGTTTTTTGGCAAGGATATCCTGCACGTGGATGTATGGAAGAAAGGCGACGAACGCAAAATTTACCACGCCATCTACCGCGATCCCAAGTCAGGCAAAAATTACATCAAGCGTTTTGCGGTCACCGCTATTACCCGCGACCGCGAGTACGATGTCACCAACGGCAATCCCAACACCAAGTTGCTGTATTTCACTGTCCACCCCAATAGCGAAGCGGAAGTGGTGAACGTGCAGCTCACCCCCTCCTGCCGGGCCAAGAAGAAGGTCTTCGATTTTGATTTTGGAGAATTGGCCATCAAAGGCCGCACCTCCCAAGGGAACGTTCTGACCAAGTACCCGATCAAGAAGATCGTGCAGAAGGAAATTGGCTCCGCGACCTTGGGAGGGCGCAAAATCTGGTACGACGAAACCGTCGGCCGCCTGAACACCGACGAGCGCGGGCAGTACCTCGGCGAATTCGACACCGAAGATACCATTCTTGCCCTCTACAAAGACGGCAGCTATGAAATGACCAACTTCGAGCTGATCAATCGCTACGACCCGGCCAAGATCATCGAAGTGGTCAAGTTCGACCCGGAGCTGGTCATCACGGCGGTCCACTACGACGGCAAGCAGAAAGACTACTACGTCAAGCGATTTCAGGTCGAGACCACGACCTTAGATAAACCTTTCTCCTACATTGGGGATAGCAGTGGTTCCAAACTGGTATTTGCCACCACTTCGCCCGAGCCCCATATCAGTTACCAAGCAGGCAGCAAGCAGAGCGACAAAGAGAACATGGAGCAAAACCTCGCCGAGTTCATCGACGTGAAGGGCTGGAAAGCCATGGGCAACAAGCTCGACCGCCGCAAGGTCAGCGCCCTCAAGCTTATTTCAGCCGCCAAGGCGGAGGTCAAAGCCAAAGCCAAAGACAAACCTGCCAAGTTCAAGACCGGAGACCAGGTAGAATGGGATGAAGATGACCTCAACAACGGGCAGGGGGAGCTGTTTTAAGCTTTTCTTCTTGTTGGGCTGGAAATGCCGCCATCATTTTGTGGTTGAAGAGGGGCCTGGCCTGACCGGGGCCGAATTATGCGCTCAGCCAGCCCCCCGTCCGGAAATCCGGCCCAGCAAATCCTTTTTGCTCCGCAAAACCAATGAATGACTTGCTCCGGACCGCCCCTCAATCATAATAATTGAACCCTCTCAGCCCCACCAGCTGATCGGTGCGGTCTCCGGGGGCCCGGTAATACACCAGCACGGTGTAAAAATTCTCCGAAGGCTGCGTATGTCGCCCCTCAAAAGTCGCCTCATCCAGCAGCGGGTCACCCGGCCGCTCCGCCACGTAAGCATAATCGTAAATTCCCTGCTTCATCAGCACGCTGCCCTCGTAGCGCTGCCGGATCTCGTCGTAGGTCAGCCGGAAACGGTCCCGGGTGAGCCAATCGCTGAAGCGCCCGAAAACAAAGGCATCTCCCTCCGGCAACTGCCGGTCCCGCTTCAGGAAGAAGTTTACCTCCAAATAGTCGGCCTGAAAATCGGGGTTGGGCCATTCTTGCACCTCGACCTTGAAGCTACCGTTGCGGTCGCGCAAGCCCCGGAAGCTGTTGCTCGTGTGGACTTCATCGGGAAAGAGGAACACGTCGTAGCCGAATTCATTCTCCTCAATGTCCTGCACCACTTCCCCGTAGAGGCGGGTGCTGCGCAGGTCGAGGCGACGAAACTCGTGCCCGCCCCCAAATGAAGCCAGCAGGTCGAGGTAGTATTCGTAGCTATCCTCATTCAACCGCTGGGGCTGGCGAATGACCGCGGCATTGTCCCAGCGGAAGTTTTGCAGCACCTTGATGTAGAGTTCGGTGGCGGGGTTGTAGACCTCCAGGGCCCGGGGTTCCAAGCGAAAGGCAAATTCGCTCAGGCGCAAGCGCTCCACCCGATCGTTGAGCAGTAAAAGCGGCTCCATGCTGACCCGGGACTGCACCACCACAAAGCGCCGGGTGAGCACCAGGTCGCTGCGGTTGCCGTTTCGGTAGACGCGGAGCAGGTAGTTGCCACTTTTTTTGAAAAATTCTCCCGGCTGCGGGAAAGTGTAGCTGTAATGCACATAGGGCACCTTGGTAAACTCCGAGCGCTGAAACTGCTCGATGCGCCCCTCGGCAAAGCCTTCGTAAAACTCGATGGGCAAGACATTGGTCACCCGCCAGTCCGCATCGCAGTTAACCATGTCCACAAAAAAATCCGATTCCCGTGTGTTCAGGCTCATCAGCTCGTCGAACTCCAGGGTCAGGGTCTGGGTACGAGCCATTTTCAGAATGGGATAGGTCTCTTCGACCCCAGTCTGGTAGAGCTGCACGGTGTGAATGCTGTTTTCGTAGGTCCAGTCGTAAGGGACCAGGTCTTTGTCTGCAAGGGCAGGTTGCTGCCGAGTCAGCTCACGCCCGGCCTCGCCCCCGGAAGGGCAGCCATACAGGCTTAGAAGGATCAACAGGCTGGCAAGGTAGCGCATGCGGGCTGGGGATTAAAAAGGTGAAACATTTCCGCAGAAGTGGTCCATAGCAGAGAAGAAGGTAGCAC
>CAZIVQ010000473.1:0-4372 GCA_964542415.1 uncultured Bacteroidia bacterium
ACAGGAGGCCATTGGTTCCGCTGCCCAGCATGTCCGCCGGCACAATGGTCGACACATCTGAGACGAGGGGCGTGCCCTCGATGGTAAACTCCTGGCTAAACTGGTTGCCAGACTGGTTGAACCAAAAGCGAACGCGGTCAGCCTCTACGTACACCACATCTGCAGGACCGCTGCCATCGATGTCCACGAACAGGAGACGTCCGGGATCAAAGTCCAGGGGGAGCCGTGGCGCTTTGGCCAGGGTAATCCGCTTGCTGAAATTCCCGCCGCCCAGGTTGGCCCAGTAGTCGATCCGGCCACTGTGCACCAGCACGATATCATTGAGACCATCTCCCGTCATGTCGGCCAGCTTGACCCTGGGATCGGAAAAATCGACGTCGGGGAATGCTGCCAAGTCATTTAGGCGACGAATGTGAATGGGGGCTTCAAAGCCCTCCTCTCCGGCGCAGGGAAAGTATCGGAAGGAACCCGCGGTAGTTGTCAAAGCGCCTGCTTTCCCACTGCCATTCAGGTCAAAAAGACGGGTTTGAGGACTGTTGATGTCCAAAGTCGGCTGTTGACGGTAGTAGCTGAAAGCGTTCCACCCACCTGTTCCATCGGCTTCGAAAAAGCCCCACTGGGCCCCACTGTGTACCAATAGGTCAGCTTGCCCATTCCCAGCCATGTCGCCAAAGCCCACCCCGGGCTGGCTAAGCCGGATGTTGTTGGGGAGGTTCCGCATGCTACGCCGGGAGTCAAAGCTGCCATCTCCTTTGTTCTTCCAATAGTAGAATCCGGCTGGGGAGGTGTAGAGCACATCAGGCATACCAGTCCCAAAGAGATCCACCAGGGCATAGTCGGGATGGGTGAGGGCTTTGGCGGGAATGTCGCCCTCGGCGGCGCGCATGGGTTTAAAACGCTGCTGATCGGGCTGAAAGGCACTGTAGCCAAAGACCACCGGAGGAAAGGACTTGATGCCATATTGCCAACTAATGACGCCGGTTCCACCCAGATGGGCTTCTTCCGAGCGATGAAGTTGCCCATCTTCCAGCCTACGGTAGCCTCTTTGGGTTACCCGAGTCAGCATCGAAAGCTGGTTATGGGCATTGGCTTCGTAGTGAAAGTCCGTAGACCTGACCAGGATGGGCTGGTCATATTCAGGCACCCTGTGAAACATCAAGGCTCGCTCACATCGGCGGTAGGTGCGGATCTCAAAGCCGGAGCGATGGTTAGAAAAGGGGTCCTGCCGAACCTGCCAACTGCCATCCGATTCGTTGAAGAGGGTATCAGCGATCAGACTATGCGACTGATCTTCCAGAGGAAGGGTTGGATCTGTGGCCTGATGCTCCCCATAGTCCATAATCAGGGTAAAAAGAAAGTCACTGGACTGAAATCCTCCCTGCAGCTGTTGCGCCAACTCAGCTCTCTCAAAGGGAACCAGGTTGCCATAGTGGATGGACTTAAGATAGAGCTGAAAGGTCGATCGCTGGCTAGGAGCCTGATTATCTTGGTAGCGATGGGCTTCAAAAATAGAGATGTCATCCCCTCCCGGCTTTAAGCCTCTATCTGCTTTGTACTGGTACCAGATGGCATTGCCCTTGGCGTCGAAGGTGAGTTCGAGCCGCCAGTCGAAGATCTTATTGTCCCGTTCGGGAGCAGTTAGTTTGGCTTGGGGGGTGTACCCATAGATGCTGGTCATGTTGTCCTTGGAGACCACTCGCCAAAAGGCGTCAGCATGGCGCGTAGAGAGTCCACCTGGCTTCCAGTATTCGATGAGGGCATGCAGGCCTTCTACCCGCGGACGATAGCGAAAGATCTGCCAGGTCTGGTTTTGATGGGTTTCCGTTCTGACATGGTGCTGGCCATCCTGCAGGTAAGGTACCAGGTCCTCGGCCCCTGACAGGACAAAGGTGTCCTGGGTATCGCCATATTGTGGGATCCCCTTTTCCGTCTTGCGGCGAATCATAGGCGCCGACAGGTTCCATCCCAACCCAAAGGGGCCGTTTCCCTGCCCCGTACTGTATTGCAGGGAGAGCTTGGGGTTCATGTCGCTCCGGGCCGGCGAGGTAAAAATCGGCACCGAGAAATTGCCAGATCCCGTAAAGGGGTTGGGCTGAAAGGTCTCTCCGATCCCTTGAATGGCTCCCCCGCCCTCAGGCAGGCTGAGCACCGAACTGGCGGTCGTACCTTGATTGCTCGTGGCCTGGGTAACTGGCGGGGTCAGTTGATCGATGGCCTTGCCCAAGGCATCAGCTCCGGTAGCCAGCCCTGCTGCCGCCAAGGTACTTTGCTTGAGGAAGTCGCGGCGATCCATAGGAGTGCAAGGGGTTAAAACCGGGAGAGGTCGTAGAAGTCCAGCTTTCTCAGAATAAAGCTCGGTTGGTCTCCTGGATTGGGATAGTCGTCTCGATGAACCCGTAGGGTGAAGTTGGTCTGAAAGTCTTGTCGGTAAGAGCGAAAAACAGCGCCTCTCTCCAAGACATTGTCTCCGTAAACCCACTGCCCTTCTCCTTGATCAAACTTCCCGATGGAAATATTGAGGGTGCCATATCTATTGCCCGTGGGTACGACCAAATACCGAAACTTCAGGTGGGCGGCGTCACCGTCAACAATGACCGGACCATTTTGCTTTAAGGTAAGGCCTTCTTCGTTCAGGTCTATGGGGACACTTGCCTGATCCACCTCAAAGCGAAGTTCGATTTGTTGAGAATTGAGTTTCTTGGCATGTATACTGATCCAGGTGGGTTCACAGTAGAGGATGGTTTCGTCCCCCGGTTTCTTCAAATCAAACGCGACTTCAACCTCCTCCAGATAGGTCTTAGGCCCAACGAAAGAATGGAAAAAGGTCAGGTCGGCATACTCTGTTTTGTGGATGAACCTATTCAATTCGAAGTAGCCTGGAATGCTCATCTCTCCTCTCTCCTGCTTCTGGACTGTTTTCCAATTATACCAAGACAAGTAGCTTTGTACTTTTTTGGTTTTACGCCCCTTATCGATTACATACAAGAAGGGTACCTCATGCTGTCGGGCATCAATACCTTTGATGGTGGTATCTCCATCCACATCCATCCAAGCATACCTTCTGCGAGAAAATTCGCAAAAACTGGAAGAGAATCGGTAGCCCAGGTTCATCTCAATATCCAGCACCTCTGCGAGTTTTTCCTCGTCGAAGCGCTTCCCATCTGTCTGGGCCAAGGCTGGGTTTTGATCAGCCTCCAATTTGATGATCCAGATTTCATAAGGCTCCTCGTAGGACTGGGGGATATAGGTAGGTTTGGCAGCCAGGTCCATCGAATCAGCCACTTGTAGAAAAACCGTATCGATGGCAACCGTATCGTTGGGGTTGTCTACGCTAAGGGTCTCAGTGAATCGGCCTGTGACGGGCTGAAAGTTGCTAAGCCAGACCAGGGAGTCTCCATTGCTGGTATCCCGTAGGCTGGTCGGGAGCGTGTCTAAGGGTGCATAATTGAGCAGGCCATTTTCGTCCAGCAGCTCCACTTCAGGGTTCATGGCCAGCGAAGTGACGGAAACCCTGGCGTCGGCATAGCCGGATTCAGTCAGGATGCCCACCGCCAAGCTATTCACATAGGGCTTGATATGGTTGGGGGGGATGAACCCTCGCTGCACCAGGATGGGAAAATAGCGACGCTTATGAGACAAGGTATCATCCTCGATGGGGTTGCGGAATTCATACCAATCGTCGGGTTGATTGAGACGCATAGAAAGCTGTAGCTCACGGCCGTTGATGAATTCCTCATTGTTGGCTTGCTCACAGATTTCAGCTTCGACCAGGGTCTTGTAGATGGGATCGTAGTAGGAGGCAAAATCAATGGTGATGATGACATCGGCCAGGGAGTTGTAATCGAATTGATTGGCATACTTGGGCAAGTCAAGGGTGTAGGTACCACATAGCGGCTTGCCTTCCAGCACATCCAGCAAGCCCGGCGTCTGGCTGATGCCTTGCGCCCGGGGAAAAATCAGGGTCTCGTCTTCATCCACAAAGACCAGGGATCTGTACTCACTTGGCAGGTACTTAAACCAGTCATCCAACACATAGGCCCCAGCATCTTCTCCCGCAATGTCGCGTGGGACTTTTTTCCAACTGAGCCCCTCTTTGATGAGTTGCCCCTTGATGCCACCCGGCTCAGCCAAGGCGATCACCTGCACATCGATGCGTTTGATGGTGCGTGCGTAGGTGCCAGGGTAGGCCAGGTCCAGCTCAAACTGGGTGATGTCAAAATTCATGCGCCCCGTTTGGCGGAGACGTTCCATCTGAAAGGGGTCTTTGTTACGCAGAGATAGAGTATAGGTAGAGAAATTGGGTTTTTGCCGCTTCTGAGTGATGCGGTTGAACTCCATGGTGTTCAGATCGAAGAGAATGCGATCCGCCACC
>CAZIVQ010000474.1:0-4371 GCA_964542415.1 uncultured Bacteroidia bacterium
TGGCAGGGGAAAGCCATTGTTGCTCGCAGCGTCAGGACCTGGGGCGGTAAGCGCCAGCAGCGGGTCAGCTTCCGGCAGCACTTCCCAGGCACTTCCCGGCCGCAGCTCGTAGCGGCTCAGGCGGCCAAAGTCCGGCGCTGGGCTGAAGCGGTCCAGCAGCGGGGTCCCGCTGAGTTGTACTTCATCAAAAGCGGCCAGGTCGTTGAGCGAGCCGAAGCCCAGCCGTCCAGGCTCGGCTACCGGCGGCAACTGTATCCCCGTGATCAGGACGCTGTCGAGGTACAGGCCCAGCGAGTCGCCCCTGCGGGTGAGGCGGTAATGGTGGTAGGCCGTGTCGGGCAGGGTAATGGGAGCCAGGCTCCCCCCTACGAAGGTGCGTACGCCCTGAGCCACCTGGAAGAGGTTGGTGCCATTGGCCACGGGAGAAAGGCGCAAAAAGAGGTAGTTGTTGTCGTCCTGAAAGCCAAAGACCAGCCCGATGTCACCATTGGGATCGGTAGCCGAAGGGGTGCGGGCCAGCAAGGAGAAGTCAAAGTCGGCATAGGCTGGGGAAGGGGTGATGGCATAGTCTCCCAGGATGCGTCCGCCGCCACCGGGCGCGCTGGTCAGCGGCGGGGCATTGACCAGGGCGTAGCGGCGGTTGCCGCTTTCCTCAATGAGGGCCCAGTTGGCAGGCAGGCGCTCGGTGTAGCTGCTGCGGAGTCCGAGCAGCGGGTCGCCGCTGAAGCGGTCCTGAAGCGGCTGGGTACTGCCAGAAACCGTCACATTGTCGAAGGCCAGGCGGTCGTTGAAGGTGCCAAAGCCCACTTGGCCTACCTGGCTCAGGGCCCCAAAGTTTCCCTGGTAGGTGGTGTCATTGTCGATCAGCAGGGTTACTTGCTGGCCTTGCCGGACCAATTTGTAGCGGTGGTAGGCGCTATCCGGAATAACCGGCTGGCCAAAAGGCCCCCCAACGAAGTTTCGCACGCCATTTTCTACCCGGAAGGCGCTGGTCTGATTGGCACTGGCCGAAACACGGAGCATCCGGTAATTGAGGCTGTCGATAAAGCCAAATACGAGCCCAAAGCTAGCATTGGGGTTGGTTTCAGCATTGGGACAGCGGACATCGAGCGAGAGGACAAAATCCTCGTAGGCACTGTCACGGGCCACGGCGAAGCTGGCCAGGATATTGCCGCCTCCTCCCGGCGCGTCGAAGATGGGAAGGTCCTGGGGAAGCAGGTACCGCCGGTCCCCCTCGTCTGCCCCGAGACGCCAATGGGTGCTGTCGCGTTCGAGGTAGCTGCTGCGAAGCCCAAAAAAAGGATCGGGCGCAAAGCGTGGCGTAGCCGCCGGCCCGACCACGGTGACGTTGTCGAACACCAGGCGGTCGTTGAGGCTGCCGAAGCCGACCTGTCCGGGCTCGCCGAGCAGGGGATCGCTGGTGGTGAGCAGGTCTGTGCCATTTAAGCGTAGGCGCAGCGTGTTGGCTTGGCGCACCAGCTGTACCGGGGCAAAGGCCGTATCGGAAAGAAAGGGCCCGGAAAGGGCCTCACCGACCTGGCAGCGGGCTCCCTGGATTACCCGGAAGAAGGTCGTGGCCTGCGGCTGGGCTGAAAGCCGGAGGAAGGCATAGTTGGCACTATCCTGCCAGCCAAAAATGAGAACAGCCTCGGCAAAAGGATCCGTGGCTTGATCGGGGGCTCGCAGCAGCAAGTCCAGGGTGAAATCATCGTAGAGGCTGTCGCGGCCCAGGGCTATGGCCGAGGGGATGACTTCGCCGCCGTTGGCGGCAAAGGTGAAGGCGGGAGCTACCGGTACGCTCAGGCCCCGACCGGCGAGGTCTTGCACGACCCGCCAGCGGGCAGGGGGAGAAAGCTCATAGTTGACGGTGTCGCCCCAGAAAGGATCGCCGCTAAAGTTGGATTGAGCCTGCATGCCCGGTAGGCCCAGGGCAAAAAAGAGAACAGCGATCCATCCCTGAGAGAAGGACCGCTGCCGGTTGGAGTGATGCATAGAAATGTTTCTTTGGCAGATGCTGAAATAGGGAAAAAAATCAACTGACCCCGGCCTGCACGAGCATAGCCTGGAGTTGTGCGAGGTCGGCGGTTATGTCGGATACGTTGATTTCCGGGTCGCGGCCCTCCAGGGGTTTTCTGCCCCGCCCCATCAAATAATGGTAATCAAGGTGCATGAGGTTGGCCAGCGAATAAAAGCAGGCATTGACGTAAAGCGGGCTGAAAAGCTCGATCACCTTGGTCCCTTGGCGGGTGAACACCAGGTGGGTAAGCCCCGCGCCATGGGGAGCCACAATGACTTCGGCTTTGGCAAAGAGGGCGATCTGCTGCTGAATGGGCAGCTCTTCCATCACGATGGTTTCAAAGCCTTGGGCCTCCAGGTATTCCCTCACCTCACCTTCGTTCACGACATTGCGTACCTCGGCTTTGGCCCGGCTGATGTAAAGCCTCCGGGGCAAGTCTGCAGGTAGGCTGCCGGGAGCCGGCAAAAAGACGTCCCGCAAAAAGTCCATGGCCCAGGCTTGGGGGTTGCCGCTGACATGAGGGGGGGTAGGCACGACCAGCTCTTCGGCTTTGAGGTGAGCAAAGTCTTGGTTGCTCACCACTTTTTCGGGAGGAATGCCCACCATCTCCAGGGTATCACGCATAAAGCGGGACTGGCAGCTATTCACCACAAAGGCATCGAAGGCTTCGAGCGGATACCCGGCCCGCTGGAGCATGTCAATTTTTGGCAGCAGGTCCAGCATCCAATGAAAAAACTGCTCTCCTTTGACACTGGTCAGGACGGCGACCTTTCCGGGGAGCACATGTGCCTTGGGTAAGCGGCGCTGCTCGAAAACGGTATGCTGTGACAAACCCGGCCCAAACTCATGGGAGACCTGGCCGATGACCTTATCTCCGGCCGAAATGATGGCCATGGCGTCGACATGCGCGGTAAAATTGTGGTGAACCCAGAGCCGACCGTTGGGTACCGAGGCCACATAGGCGTCAGGCGCATCGTGGCGGTATTCCCGGGTGATTTTCCAGTGAACCTTTGATTCCAGGGTGCCGGGTTCGTGCCGTTTGATCCGGTGGGCTTCGTGTACTTTTTGGATGGTCCCCTGGCTTTCTTTGGTTTGCCAGTCGAGTAAGCTGGGGTAGTACCCTTTGGGGGGGCCGAAGCTTTCGGAGCTGACGGGCAGGGCGCGAAGGGGATAAAGCATCCAGCGCAAGGTGTGTTTTCCTAAGCGGCGCATCGAGCGCTGGTACGGCCTGACGAAGGGCCGTAACCGGGCTTTTAGCTGCTTTTTCACGGAAGGATGGCTAACGGTCATCTGTGGTGGGTAGGAGGAAGCGTGGAAAAAAGCGGAGGGGCTGGGGACAACGCGACCCTCAGCCTACCATTTCGAGAAAATGGGCGTAGCCTTTTTTATGCAAAAAGGCGACCATTTCTTCATGATTTTCGATAAACGAAGCAAAATCTTTGGGCGTGACCTTTTTCAGCGGGGTCTGTGGGACTTCGAAGTCTACCTCCAGGTATTCAGACAGCTTTTGGAGCAGCCTGGGGTGGTCGGCACTGTCCATCAGGTCGGCTTCGTAGGAAATCGACAAATGCGGAATGTCTTCCAGCAAGCCCTGTTCGCGCCGCGCTTGGCTCTGTACCCCATCAATCCAGCGGGCCAGTTCTTCCAGGTCCACCGTTACTTTGGGGGCCGGGCCCCTTTGGGCGCCTACCGAGTTGCTGTGAAATTGACCGCGGGAGCGGGCGTAGATGTTCGAGAGGCCTTGCCGCAGGGCATTGTAGCGCCGGAGGTAAATGATCTGGTACCCTGCATCGTGGAGTTGCTGCAAAAAGACCTTGTGGTCCTTTTCCTCCAACCCCAACGGCCCTCCCAAATGGTAGGTCAGGCATTTGAACCCATAGACCTCTTTCGCTCCTAGCTTGGTGCGGGCCCGCAGGTAGCGCCAAGGGTTGGCTACCGGCCGGTGAAAAATCTCATTGTCACAATACACCTGCGAATTTGAGTTCATCAGGGTTACCAGCAGGGTGCTGCCCGAGCGCCCTGTACCAAAGATCACAAACTTGCGCCGGGGGGCCTGCTTCTGGCGGAAGGGGTACGAAAGATAGGTCCCCAGTTCGAAGGGGTAGCCGAAGTTTTGGTTCAGCCAGGAGGCGTTTTTGATGGCTTGGATGATGCGGTCCTTCATGGGAGGGGGGGAGGGGAATAGGGGGAATAGGTGAATTGGGTATTGGGAGATTGGGGATTGGGGATTTGGGTATTGGGAGATTTGGGGATTTAGGGATTGGGAGATTTGGGGATTTGTGGATTGGGGAGATTGGGTAGAAAATAACCTTAGACCTTTGCCCCTTACCCCCATATACCTTATGCCCTCACCC
>CAZIVQ010000475.1:0-4371 GCA_964542415.1 uncultured Bacteroidia bacterium
CCAAATTTGTCAAGAGCGCTCACACAGGCGATGTCTTTGCCCTGAGCCGTTACAGCAATACCCGCCTGGCCTCGGGCTCCAAAGACAGAACGATCAAGATTTGGGAGCCTTCTTCGGGGAAACTGCTGCGGACCTTGAAGGGGCACACCAAAGAGGTGATGTCTCTTGATTACAATGGCAAGTCGCGACTGATTACGGGATCAAAGGACAAAACGGTGCGCGACTGGGATCCCGAGACGGGGCGGCTCAAACATACGCTACCCGCCGGAGATTCTGTGGTCGGTGTCCGGGTAGGGCTGATCCCTCATGCCTGGTTCCCCCAGATCAAAGCCGCTGTGTCGAGCACCAATTACTCCAACCAGCAGGGATGGATCAAGAGCTGGTATTATACAGGTGGTGTCTGGAAAGCAGAAAAAGATGTGACCATCAAGAACTTTATCTCTGCTTTTGACGCCTACTGGTCTTCGAGCAGTCTGGCGATTTTTGAATTTATTGTTCATCCCTTTGGGGCCTCGGGGAAGCTGAACACACGTTCTTTTTCGGGCAAGCTGGACAAGACCGTCTACAGCCAGAGCAGCACGATCCAGGCTGTTCATTACCTTAACAGTGGCCTGTTGTTGTCGGGCAAATCAAAAGATATCCATGTCTGGTCTACACAGTATGCCAGGAGGGTGCATCTCCTCTCAGGCCACAGCAGCATGGTTTACGCTTTGGATACAACGTATCACAAAGACGGATACTATCTGATCGCCTCGGGCTCGTCTGATAAGACGGTCCGTTTGTGGAAATGCTCTCATTGAGTGGGGGGAGCGTGTGGGGCGCGACAGGATCGGCTTTGGCCCAAGGAAGGCCCCAGCAAGACGATCCCTTCACCTCTCGACAGGGATGAGGTGGAGCAATACATCTCGTGGATCGGGTATCACCTCCTGAAAAACCCTGCCTTTCAGGTAGCCCTCCTTGACTCTTCTGCTGGCCTTTGTTAACTTCCCCTTCTGTTCAAAGAGATGGTCTGGTTTTTCTTGTGTTTGACCCCCAACCAGGCAGTTTTTGCTTTTTGCTGTGCTTTGGGACAAGAAGCAAGTAAAAAGAAAACGTTAACGGAAAAAAAAGGAGGCGGACAGGTGAAAAAGGTAGCGATTTTGGGTGCAGGTTTGGTAACCAAGCCTCTTGCGGACTATTTGCTAGATCGTTGTCACTACGAAGTGGTGATGGCCACACGGACTCCAGCGAAGGCCGAGAGGATCATTGCGGGCCGTGGGGGGGGGAAGGCGCTGGCCTGGACCTCGGATCAGCACGACGCGCTGGACAAAATAGCCCAGGAGGTGGATCTGATCGTGAGCATGATCCCTCCGACGATGCATATCCCTGTAGCACAGGCCTGTTTGCGCCACAAGAAACCGCTGGTGACTACCTCATACATCAGCCCCGAGATGCAGGGCCTCGACGAAGAGGCCAAAGAGAAGGGGGTGTTGCTCCTCAACGAATTGGGCGAGGACCCGGGCCTGGACCACATGGGGGCCAAGCAGATGATCGACGAGGTCACCAAAGAGGGCGGCAAGGTCACGGCGCTGACCTCTTATGGCGCGGGCCTCCCCTCCTTTGAACACAACCGCAACCCCTTTGGCTACAAGTTCTCCTGGAGCCCGCGGGGGGTGATGCTCGCCGCTCAGTCTTTTGCCGGTTACCTCAAAGAGGGCGAGGTCATCGAGGTGCCCGCAGAACAACTCTTCTCCCATCACTGGCTTGTCGATATCGAGGGACTGGGCACCTTTGAGACCTACCCCAACCGCCATTGCCTGCGTTATCTGCCTTACTTTGGCCTGGAGAAAGAGGGCTCTCTCTACCGCGGGTTGCTGCGCTTTACAGGCTGGTGCAACACGATGAAGGCATTGATCGCCCTCAACCTCCTTGAAGGCACAAAGGTCCAAGATTTCTCGGGACAGAGCTATCTGCAGTTTACCAGCTCTCTCGTAGGCAAAAAAGACGGTACCCTGGAAGATGTAGCGGCCTTCTTGAAACAAGAACCCAACTCCGATGTGATGAAGCGACTCAAGTGGCTGGGCCTCTTTGAAGAGACCCCTGTGGTTGTCAAAAAGGGAGCCAACGTCGATGTGCTTGTTGATTTGATGTTAAAGAAGATGTCTTATGCTCCTGGCGAAAAGGACATGATCCTCGTTCATGACCAGATCATCGCCGAATTTGGCGAGCGGCGGGAGAAGAGGCTCTCGACCTTGCGGGTTGAAGGGATCCCCCATGGCGATTCTGCGATGTCCCGGGCTGTTTCCTTGCCTGCCGCCATCTCTGTGCGTCGCATCCTGGAGGGAGAACTGAAACTCAGCGGCGTGCATATGCCCACGCTCTCCGAGATCTACCAGCCGATCCTCGACGAACTCGCCGCCGACTTTGACTTCCACTTCCAACACCAAACAATCCAACTTTAACACATTGGCACACTTACCTCCCATTCGTGAAACAGCAAGCCCAGGGGCTACCACCTTGGGGACATGACCTGCCTTGGTTCTGAACGCTCACAGGCCTGCCTCGCTCCAGGGAGGCCACAACGGGAAAGGACTCTTTGCAAATGAAGACCATTGGATTTGTGAAATCGAGTATGCCGGAAGAGAAGCGGGTGGCCTTGTTGCCTCCCGATATCAAAGCCATCTCCCATCCCGAGAAGCTCTTCTTTGAGACGGGCTACGGCAGACATCTGGGCTTTGAAGATGCCGATTACGAGGCAATGGGAGCCAAGATGTGCTCCCGCACCGATGCCTTTGCGCAAGATGTGATCTGCATCCCCAAACCCTGGATCACCGATATCGAATACTTTCGTGAAGGCCAGACCATTATGGGCTGGATCTACCTCCCCGAACGCAAAGAGATGGCCCGCGCTGTACTGAAACACAAGATGACGGCGATTGCCTGGGAAAATATGTATGGCCCCAACAAAGAATACGTCTTTGAAAAGAATCGTTGGATGGCCGGATACATTGGGGTTTGCCAGGCCTTGCCCTTTGCCAAAGCGTCCCCCAAGAAGCTCAAAATCGCTGTGCTGGGCAACGGACGTGTGGCGCAAGGCGCCTTTGACCGCCTCAAAGAAGAAGGCGTTACCAAATACGAGGTCTTTGGCACCAACCTCCTCGATGAACCAGAAAAAGCCACACAAAAAGACTTTGATTCTATCCTCGAAACCTTCAAAAAAAGAATCGGCGACTTTGATGTGGTGATCAACTGCTGGTACTACAACCCCGAGTTTGGTAACTACCTTGTGCTGACCGATCTGCAGGAGATGCGAGAAGGAGCGCTCTTTGCCGATATTACCAGTGACGGCGTCGAGGCCAGCATCCCCCATACCGATATTACGCCCTTCTACAAACTCGGTCGCTTTAACCCGATTATCGTCTGGAACAACAATCACGCTCCTTCCTATTGGGCCCTCGATGCCTCGGAAGTGATCAGCGAAGGCGTGGCCCCTTACCTTGACAAAGTGATCAAAGAAGAAAGCGACTATTTCCTGGACCACGCCACCGTCGTTGACAAAGGCCAGATCCTCGACAAACGCATCGAACTCCTCCTCAGCAAATAATCCGTCTCCCAACTTTTGCGGAATGAGGCCTCGTTGTTGTCAGCGAACTCCTCCTCAGCAAATAACCCACTTCCCAAGCCAGCCAAACCCTCTCTTTCCCAAAATATAGCCGAGAAACCGGGGAAGCTATACCCGAGAAAGAAGGGAAAGATTGTCCGAATTAATTGGTGAATATTGTCTGGGATATTGTGGAAAGTTGCCCTATTTAATTTACTTGAAAACTTTCCGGTATTAGACTGAATAGAGGCTTTTTTTTTTCGTCAAACTGCCTGGAACGAGCCAGAGAAGAACCATGGTGTGGGTCTGTACTTTTTCTTTGAAAGGAAACTCTGGTTTTGGGCGTAAAAAATTTTAGATATTAAAGGAGATGAGATGAAAAAGTTGGTGCTTTTGTTGGCCGTAACCTTTGCCTTTCCCGTCATGGGGATGACCCTCTCCCCTAGCGATGCCGAAGCCCGGCGTTGCCGCAAAACATGCCATTACTACAAGCGCTGCTATCCCGTGCGCCGTTGCTATCGTCGCCGCTACTGCCGCCCCTATCGCAAGTGTCGCCGTCATCGTCGCTGCCGCCGTTATCGTCGCTGCCGCACCTATTATCGCCATGGGCGTCGTTATCGCCGCTGTCGTTACTACAAGCGCTGCCGCACCTACCGCCGTGTCTGCCGGACCTATCGCCGCTGTCGCTACAAAAGGTACTGCCGAACCTATCGTAAATGCAAACGTTACCGTCGCTGCCGCACCCGCTGTTATCATTAAGGGGCGTTTTTTTTGTGAAGCGTTGCGGGGGG
>CAZIVQ010000476.1:0-4358 GCA_964542415.1 uncultured Bacteroidia bacterium
CACCCCGCCCCAGCTGCGCCGCCCGATGACGGGGCCCAGCTCCATTTTTTTGAAGCGGTAAGGAAACAGGTCCCCGTCCGAAGCCGAATACTGGTCCATCAGCAGCACCTTGGGGCCGTATAGCATCTGGTAAGGGTTGGTGCCAGGCCTCATGTCCCGGGTATAGTTGGTCATGACCAGCTCGCGGGCCAGCCGCTCGATGATCATGGGCGAGACGTTGCCCCCGCCGTTGCCCCGGTCATCGATGATCAGGGCCTTTTTGTTGAGCTGCGGATAAAAATGCTTGACGAATTCATTCAACCCGCCTGGCCCCATGTCCGGGATGTGGATATAGCCTACCTGCCCGCCGGTGGCTTCGCTCACCTTGCGGATGTTTTCCTGCACCCACTGGTAATAGTACAGCTCCGACTCATCGTCGAGAGGCTTGATCAGCTCGGGGTGGCTGCCTTCGAAGCTCGGTTCGTCGTTGATCGTCAGCTCGATGAGCTGCCCGGCCTTGCCGGTGAGGGCAGCGAAGAGGTTGGGCATGTCTTCGACAGACTCGCCATTGATGGCGAGGATAAAGTCGCCCTCGCTCACTTCCACGCCGATTTCGGTGAGGGGCGAGCGCTTGCCCGCGTCCCAGTTGGCACCGGGCAGGATATGGTCGATTTGGAAAAAGCCGCTTTCGTGCTTGCTTAGCTCGGCCCCGAGCAGCCCGAGGTCTATGCGCTCCAGTTCAGGCACATCCCCGTCGCCCACGTAGGCGTGGCCCACGTTCAGCTCGCCGATCATCTCGCCAATGATATAGGTTAGGTCGGCGCGGTGCTGCACGTAGGGCAGCAGAGGCCGGTATTTTTCCTTGATCGCCTCCCAGTCTACCCCGTGCATATTCGGCGCATAAAAAAACCATTGGTACTGCCGGTGGCATTCTTCAAAAATCTGCCGCCACTCCGCCCGTTTGTCGACCTTTACCTGCAACCCGCTCAGGTCGAGGGTCTGCTCCAGCTTGACCGGCTGCCGGGGCAGGGAGATCACCGCGAGTTTTCGGCCAGGGGCAAATACCAGCATTTTTTTGCCATTAGCGCTGAGCTGGTAGCCGCTGATTCGACCCAGGTCCTTTTCTTTCTTTCCCTTCAGGTCAAACCGCTTGAGGTGGCCAGGTTCGCGGTATTTGCTGCCCACATAGTACACCGCTCCTTCCGTGGCACTGAGGCTGCGATAATTGCCCGCGTCGATGGGCAAGCTCAGAATGCGGCGGCTGATACCGTCGAGGTCGACCGTGATGGGTTCGTCTGCTTGGGCTGCGGGAGCACCCTTACCCGGTTTTTTGGGTTTTTCGGAAGCTTCTTCTTTTTCTTCTTCTTTCTCTTCCTCGGTTTCCTCCACTTCTACCTCATCATTGGTGGGAGCCAGAGGCGAAGCGGTGACCTTAGCCAGGGTCAGCAGATAGACTTTCTCCATGTCCACGTAGGCGTGGTTCCATTCGGTATTGGAGTAAATGGGGCTGAAGTCGCGGCTGGAGGCAAAGAAGAGGTACTTGCCATCGGGGCTGAAGGTCGGATCCGAGGCATCGTACCAGCTTTCGGTCACGGGCGTGTTGGTGCCAGTAGCTATTTCGTGGAGGTAAATGCGGGTGCTACTCTGCCATTCGGGCCGGGCAAAGGCGATCCAGCGGCTGTCAGGCGACCAGCTGTAGCCTGAGGGCGAAAACAGCTCAGCGTCGCCTTGCTCCACCAGGGTGATTTCTTTGTTCTCTACGCTCACATAGCGCAACCGCAATTTGCGATCGGAAAAGAGCAGGTGCTTGCTGTCGGGCGACCAGCTAAGGCCGCGGTAGTAGGTGTCAGCACCTTCGGTCAATTGTACAGGCTCCCCCTCTCCCTCGGTAGGCATCAGGTAGATTTCATCGGTGCCGCTGGCATCTGAGAGGTAGGCCAGGTATTTGCCATCGGGCGAGTAGGCGAGGTCGCGTTCGCGTGCCCCCGGGCTGCGGCTAAGGTTGCGGGTGACGCCCTCCTTGGCGGGGACAGAGAAGACCTCTCCCCGGGCGTTGAGGGCCACGCGGTGGCCGGCCGGAGAAACCGCAGCCCCTTGCAGAAATTTCCCCGCCGCTACCAACTCGTCCCGGCTCGCGGGGAAGTCATTTTGCAGGGATATGTCGAGCCGCTCGGTAGCGCCGGTGGCCAGGTCGAAGGTGTAGAGATACCCCCCGTTTTCGAAGATGATGGCCGCATCGCCCAGGGAGGGAAATTTGATGTCGAATTCGGTGAAGTCGGTCTCCTTTTTGGTCTCCTGGGTCTCCAGGTCATAGGAGAAAAGGTTCATGGTGCGGTCTCGGTCGGAGAGGAAATAGACTTTGTCGCCCTGCCACATGGGGAAGATGTCCTGGGCGTCGTTCTGGGTCAGGTTGGTCAATTCTTCCGATTCGAAGTCATAGAGCCAGATGTCGTCGGCCATGCCGCCCTGGTAATATTTCCAGGTTCGGAATTCGCGAAACACCTGATTGAAGGCGATACGGGAGCCGCCGCCGGGCTCGAAGCTGATCCAGCTGCCCACGGCGAGGGGGAGTTGCTCGGGCAGGTTGCCCTGGGTGTCGACGCGGAAGAGGTGGCCTTTGAAGGAGTTGAAGGAGCGCATGCGGGAGCGAAAGACGACGGTCTGGTCATCTTCCCAGCCCATCACGAGGTTATTGGGGCCCATGCGGTCGTAGACCTGATCGCGGCTGAGGGTGGCGGTGTAGGTGAGACGCTGGGGCTGTCCGCCGGTAGCGGGCATGAGGAAGACCTCGGTGTTGCCGTCGTATTGGCCGGTGAAAGCCAGCTGCGAACCATCGGGCGAGAAACGAGCAAACATCTCGAAGCCCGGATGCTGGGTGAGGCGGCGGGCGGTGCCGCCTTGTTTCGGCACGGTGTAGAGGTCCCCGGCATAGGTAAAGACGACCTGGTCACCATGAATGGCCGGAAAGCGTAGCAGCCGGGCCGGTTCGGGCTGGGCCTTCAAGGACAGCGTGGCGGCTACGAAGATGAATACGAGCAGGCAGCTACGCCTCAGCAGGTCGAATAAGGAATGAGGAAAAGATCGCATGTAGGTTCAAGTTTTGATAGTGAGAGCAAGGGCGGGCAGCACAAGCAGGGTTTATGGGTAAAACAAAGATAAATAGGCCCTGGGGGTGTTTTGGGGCTTTCTGCCAAGCTCAAAGATAACACAAATGCCGTGAAAGAAAATGGCAAAAAACGTCGATATCTACGCCCCTCTTGGCTATCGCTTAGATGAATAGCCCATTATTTTTTCCCCGAAAACGACAATACCGCAGACGGTCTTACGTCTGGTTTCTTTTTACAAGCATTATCCAATCGTGAAATAAATAGTCAGGCCAGAACTCAGAACGGTCCCAAGGCCGGAATACCGGGTCATAGGTTGCGCTCCTTGAAAAACTAAGGGTACAGGGCCCAGGTGGGTCACGAATATGGTCCCGATCTTACGTGAGGGGGCATAAGCCGTACTGTTTTTTAGAAAAATTTTCCTTAAGCTTAATCAAGTACACACCTAAATCCCACGTAAGAAATCTTCCCCATTTCTGATCTGCTTTACAAGCTCCACCTGGCTTTTCCCTCCATTAATTGACCCTACCTCCTTTGGCTGAAAAGACCCTAAACGGCTCTGCTCTTTTGATGCAAACCCCGGTAGCGCTTTTCATCTGGCATCCAGAAGAAGAGACCTTCACCTACCTTCATCCCGACTTTGCATCCCTGAGTAGCTTACCGGTCGAAACCTTGCGGTTACGGCTAAAGGGAGAGGCATATCCGCCCGAAGAAGCCGATGCCTGGCACTCGTTTCGCAGCCAGATGCTACGCTGCCTGCAAGAGCAGCAAGGACAGCTGGAACATACCTTCACCGAGCCCGGCCCCTACTTTGATGAAGACCAATGGTACCGGCTGCGGGTGCGGCCCTACCGGGCTAGCGAGACCAGCCCGGCAGAATCCGTCTTGGGCGTCCTGGAGGACCTGACTTACTGGAAGCAGAAAGAAGAGCGGCTAGAACAGACCGTACGGGACCTTCAACTGGTAGACCTGGTACACACCATGAGTAACCGGCAGCCGGGCTTCGACGAGCTGCTGTGCCACCTGCTGGACATCTTCCAGGACCATTTTCAGGCGGTGCAGGCATTTGCCTACTTGCAAGACCCTGCGCAGCCAGGTCGGCTCACCCGCTTTCAAGCAGGGGCCGATATACCCCAAACTGTCGAAGAAGCTTGGCCAGACCTGCTTTACCTGCCGGAGCTACACCAGCGCCGCATGCGCTCTCAGCGGCCCCACCTGATCAGCAGTCCTACTCAGCTCCGCCAAATATGGGAAGCCCTCGTGCCGTCCCCTCTG
>CAZIVQ010000477.1:0-4344 GCA_964542415.1 uncultured Bacteroidia bacterium
CCTGGACATTTGACAAGTTTTGTCTGCCGGAGAGCATTGCCCTGGAGATCACCGATGGCGGCGTCATGGATGGCGTCATCCTTTCCAACATTGTGATGGAGGAGTGCTATGCCCCCATTTTCATCAAACTCGGCAACCGGGGGCGCCTTTACAAAGACGGTGAAAACACCCCCCCTCCGGGCGTGATGCGCAACATTCAGCTGAACAACATCATCGCCAAGAAGACCAGCAACCGCTACTCCAGCACCATCACCGGCTTTCCCGGCCATTACATCGAAAACCTCAGCCTGAGCAACATCCACATCGAACATGCCGGGGGGATCGAAGCAGGCGAAGTGCTGCGGGAGATGCCCGAAAACTCCGATCAGCATCCCTGGCCGGGCATGTTTGGCCAGGACGCCAACTATCCCGCCTACGGCTTATATGTGCGCCATGTCAAGGGCCTGACCCTGGACAACGTCATCACCACCCTCGCAGCACCGGACCAGCGACCGGCCATCTGGCTGGAAGATGTGCAAGGCGGCCGGCTGCGGTTCCTGGACCTCGACCCCCAGGGCGCCCAACCAGCAGTATCTGTCACCCAAAGCGAACGCATTGACCTCAAGCCATGAGCATATGAATGCACCCCGGTATCCATGGTTTTGGCTTCTGTTCGGCTGGCTGCTGCTCAGCCTGACGGGTTGCCAGCCTGCTCCGGCTTCTCCGGAGGCCAAGCCTCCCCACATCCTGGTCATCCTCGCCGATGACATGGGCTATTCGGACCTGGGCTGCTTTGGCAGCGAGATCGAAACCCCGCACCTGGATGCGCTGGCTGAGGTAGGCATTCGCTTTACCCACTTCTACAACAGTTCCCGCTGCTGTCCTACCCGCGGGGCCTTGTTGACCGGGCAATACCCCCATCAGGTAGGCATGGGCTGCATGGTCGACTGGCCCCCGGAGGCGCCCGCCGGTCCGTATCAGGGCTACTTGCCCGCAGGCCAAACGACCCTGGCCTCAGCCTTGGCGCCAGCTGGCTACGGGTGCTACATGGTGGGCAAATGGCACCTGGGCGAAGACAAGGCCCACTGGCCGCGGCAGCATGGCTTTGACCGCTACTTTGGCCTGATCAGCGGCGCCTCCAGCTATTTTGAGCTGATCAAAAATCAGCCACGGGAGCGGAAAATGGCCCACGACGACCAGCGCTGGGAACCGCCGGCCGAAGGCTTCTACATGACGCAGGCTTTTTCCGATAGCGCCGTACAGTGGATCGAGCAGCACGATCCCGCCCAGCCCATGTTCCTTTACCTGGCCTATACGGCGCCGCATTGGCCCATTCACGCCCTGGAGGCAGACATCGCTCGCTTTGAGGGTAAATACCTGACCGGCTGGGACAGCCTGGCCCGGCAGCGCCTGGCCCGCATGCAGGCCCTGGGCCTGATCGATCCTGCGCTTTCCCTACCCGACAAACCTGCATCTATCCCCGATTGGGACAGCCTGAGTGAGGCTGAAAAGCAAGCATGGGACCGCCGCATGGCGGTCTATGCGGCCATGATCTACCGCATGGACCAGGGCATCGGGCAGGTGGTGCAGGCCCTGAAGGATAAGGGAATGTATGACAACAGCCTGATCGTTTTTCTTTCAGACAATGGCGCCACCGATGCCGATATTTCGCGCCGAAAGCTCGGCGATCCCGCCGTGCCCACCGGCTTGCGGGGCTCCTACGCGAGCTACCTGGAGCCCTGGGCCTGGCTGAGCAACATTCCTTACCAGCGCTACAAGAAATCCTCCTATTGGGGCGGCATGCGCACCAGCTGCCTGATGCGGGCGCCCGGGATGGACAAGCTCGCCGGCCGCCTCAGTGCTCAGCCGGGACACGTGATCGACCTGCTGCCTACAGCCCTGGGGCTAGCGAAAGCGGCTTTTCCTGCCGGCTATCAGCCCGAAGGCATCGACCTTAGCCCGGTACTCAGGAGCGATACCTTGCTGCAGCCCGAGCGACCGATTTTTCTCGAACACATGGGCAACAAAGCCGTCATCGCCGGGGACTGGAAGCTGCTCAAAACCACCTGGGAAGCGGAGTGGTCGCTCTTTCACCTGAAAAGCGATCCGCTGGAAACCCGGGATCTTTCGGCCCGCGAACCGGAGCGCAAAGCGGAGCTGCTGGCCCGTTACGCTACCTGGGAGGCCCGCACCCAATCCTTTACCTTGCCCAATCAGTTTTTGGAGTGAATGTACGCCTGCTGTGCACCGCGATCGTCCTGATGGCCTGGGCCACCGGCCTGGCCCAACCTCAGCTCCACTCCTTCGCCTCCGACGGCTTTCTCAAAGCCGTGGAGCTGGACCCCGGCGATACCCTGCGCTACCCCCTGCGCAACGGGCAGGTCCGGGAGTTTGTGCTGCAGCGTACCGCCGCCCGGCCCATTTTTAGTTGGGACAACCCCGACAACAAATGGCGCAGCGGCCGCATCTACCAGATGGAGGCGGAGCTGCTCTGCGACGGGCAGCCCCTGCGGCTTCAGCGCATCGTCTCGGCCCAGCAGTCCTACTACGAGCCCTACCACCTCAACGGCGTGACCGTCTTCTTTGACGCGGTCAGCGACATCAAGGCCTTCATCCAGGACAACCACGGCTCCAGCGGTTCGCGCTCTTTTCCCCGCAAAAAGTGTCGCCTGGCCTTCATCGAAATGGGCGACGCCTTCGCCTCTCAGCCCCTGCGGCCCTGGCTGCCGCTGGCCGAAAATTACCTGGACGTCACCCAGTCCTACGAGGGGGCCGATACCTGGAGCGCCCTCCTTGATCCCAGCATACGTTAGGCTTTGTTTTGCCTGATGGTGCCGGGATCGGCAGTCATGGACCGCCGTTGATTTTCCGAAACCTTCAAAACCTGAGGCCGGCATCCCCCGCGAAGCGCGTACCTGCGCTGGACGTCATGTCGCCGGGCCCTGATCTGGCCCGGGGCTGTCAGCTCCCTATTTCTCCATACAACCTAACCTTTTTACTTGCTGATTTTATGAAAAATCTCCTTTTACTCTTAACCTTGGCAGCCTTGCTGGCTGCTTGCCAGCCGCAAGAAAACCTGGGCCCCCAAGCCCTTGACCGATCTGCCAGCCGGGACGAAGTGGCCACTGCGCTGGTGGAGGCCCAAGGCCTGCGCGTCGCTGAGTTTCGCGAAGATGGGCGAAACAAGACGCGCGAATTCGAAGGATATCGCTTTACCTTTCACGATGACGGCAGGGTCGTCGCTACCAGTTCTGACGAAACGGTCGAAGGAACCTACCGGGTGTTTCGCGATGATGGCAGAACCGAGCTGAGCATGGATTTCCCTTCGGTCGGGGAGTTCTACGAGCTTACCGATGATTGGTATTTCCGCTCGCAAAGTGACGGTCGCCTGCGTTTCGAGGATTTTCTGGGGGTCCTCGTTTTCGAAAATATCTAAGCATTCACCCAGAAACACCGGCTCAACTACCAACGGAATGAGGGAAGCCAACCGGCTCCTGCTGATGGCGCCTGGCGCTCGTTCCGGTTAGAAGCAAGCTAAACATTCGTTTTTTCCTATTTGTGTTAACAAGTATCACCTTCATAAACATTCACCGATGAATCTCATACCTAAAATTGCTCTTTGGCTCATTGCCTGTTTTTGCTCGTTCACCGTGTCGCTGGCCCAAAATGACGCTGAAACCAAGACGCTGCTAGGCAGCGGAGAGGGGGTCAACTTCAAGCAGATCGGCTTCGCAATCGCTCCGGGCTATGCCTTTACGCAAATGGACCAGGCGGGTGCCTCGCTGTTTACCCTGCGAGGGGGCGTAGTTTTCGGCGATAAGCTGACCGTAGGCGGCTTCTACCACGTCTCCCTCAACCAGATCATGCCCCAAAGTGAAACGATGAGTGGGGTGTACATGGATTATTGGGCTGTGGGCGGGATGCTAGAGTACACGCTCCTCTCCCACAAATTGGTACACCTCACCATTCCGGTAAACGTAGGGCTGGGCGAAGTGTAAATGGACAATAAAGCCGACGACGCCGGTTTGGGCGAGTCCAACTTCCTCGTGGTCGAGCCTTCGGCCCTGCTGGAGATCAACCTCCACAAGTACGTGCGCCTGAACGTAGGCGGCAGCTACCGGGTAGTAGGCGACATGACCTACCGCAATTTCGACCAATCTGCCCTCTCGGGTTTGGCCGGGCACGTAGGCCTGCGGTTTGGGTTGTTCCGGTAGGGGCTTGGCTCCCTGCCTTCGAGATCGATCGCCCCGCCCTGCCTGCTGGTAGCGGCGGGGCGATGGGTTTGGGGGAAGTGGGGTAAAGGTTGCCCTCTTTATGCCCCTTCCCCAAAAATCCCCTAGCTTTCCCCCTCAAAACCCTATTTCC
>CAZIVQ010000478.1:0-4342 GCA_964542415.1 uncultured Bacteroidia bacterium
AACATGACCGCCCACGCTCTACAGGTCAAGCTCAAGCTCTCTCTGCCGGAGATCGGGCAGAAGCGTCAGCTCAAGATGACCGTAGCGGCAAAAAGCAGCCAACGTGTGCATTTTTCGAAGGTTTCAACGGCAGGAGCAGGGGGGCGATTGTTAAAGGTGCGTCTTGTGGCGGTGGGTCGCTGGCAGAAGAAGCGCTGGCAGGATGCAGAAGAACGCAAACTACGGGTACGGGTCAAGGGAGTTGAACTCTACGCAGGGCGAGCGGGGTTGGCCCGAGAGCGGCTCACTTTTCAGCTCAAGTTGCCCGGTAGCGGTCCCTGGCGTCGTACCCGTTTGCGGCTGATCGTCGGGCCTGCCTCGCGGCGGCTGATCCTGGATGCGGCGCTCGAGACTCCACGGTGGTTTCGCCCTTCACCGGGGGACCTCGTCTACCGGGCTTCGACGGTGCTGGCGGCGTTGGAGTACGCGCGAACGCTGGGACAGCCTTCTTCTCCGCTGATGCAGCGGCTACGTGAAAAGCTCCACAGGCTCTGTCACTCCCTCTGGATCAGGCAGCGTTCGTCGGGGGGCTGGAGTTTTATGGGCAAGGGCAAAAGCGACGAGCGTCTCTCTGCTGATGCCTTTCGTGTGTTGGGGCGTGCTGTGCGCCATTGGGGGGCCAACGCGCCAGCTCGGGCCTTGTCTCGGGCGCGTGCCTTCTTAAAGAAACGCTTCCACGCGCTCTCCAACGATGAGATCAAGGCGACCTTGCTTCACGCCTTGTCTACGTCTCCTGTTGAGAGCCGAAGTGAGTTATTTGCTTATGCTCACCGTCTCTTTCGCCGTCGACCTGATCTGAGTCTGGAGGCGCTGGCCCGGCTTGGCCTGACCCTGCTCCAAATGAAACGGACCACCCTGGCGGGCAATCTCGTCCCCTACGTCGATCGCCACCTGCGTAGATTGCGCCAGCAGCCTGGCACCCGCCCTACTCTCCGAGGACGGGTGGTGCCTCCGCCGCTGCCTCACATCCCACGCGCTGCTCAGGTGGCCCTGTCCCTTGGCTTTGTGGCCCAAACCACAGCCAAATCGGCGGAGCTCAAAGCTGGGATGTCCTGGCTCTTGCGTTGTCGGCGTGGGCTGGTCTGGCCTTCTCCCCGGCTGACGGCGCGGGCTCTCTGGGCGGTCTTTGCCTACCGTACTCGCCAGCGTAGCTCCACCAAACTCCGCCTCACCCTGAAGGTCCACAACAAGACGATCCAGGTCGTGTCCCTTCGAGGGAATTCCCCGGCGCGCATCCTCGACCTCTACCGTGGCGTCGATCCCGCAAAGCCCGTCCGCATCGAGTTGATTCCACAGGGCACGGGGCAGTTTACGTACAGCATCTTGCTCTCTTCCTACACATCGTCGCCGGGCAAAAAATTGCACCAGCGCTATGTCTTCTTGCGCCGGAGCTACGAACCAGCCTTTACACGTTTTCAGGGGAAACAGATTCGGCGGGGATTTCGTGTGGTCAAGGGTCGTTTTCGTCCCTGGCGCAACAAGGTCACCCGTCTGGCTGTAGGGGAATATACGCAGGTGACCCTGCGGGTAAGGCGTCGTTCGCGGGCCAATCGACGGTTGCGTGATGAGCTGGTGCTGGTGGAACAGATCCCAGGAGGAGCGGTGGCTTTGCCCAGTTCGATTCGGGTCAGGGGGGGACGTTTTCGTATCGAGGGCGGGCAGATTCGTTTCTATCTCTCGCGGCGTTACTCTTCCTGGCGTATTCGTTACCGGCTCTATGGAGCGCTGGTGGGTCGCTTTGCCATTGGTCCGACCCGTTGCTGGTCCTTCTTCCGTCCCGGTCGGCTCAGCCTGGGGAAGAAATACAGCCTGAACGTGGTGGCGACCAAAGCAGAAGTGCAACAACGTTATCGCCTGACCCCGGATGAGATGTACTCTCTGGGCCGGGCGCTGTTGAAGGCCAAAAAATACGAAAAATCGAGGGAGTTGCTCTCTGGCTTGTTGCAACGTTACCGGCTGCGGGATCGTTATTTGCGAGAGTCGTCGCGGATGTTGTTGGGGATTTCACTGAAATTGGGACCCGATGCGGCGATTGTGCGGTACTTTGAATTGCTCAAGGAGCGCTATCCTAGCTATGTTTTGCCCTTCAAGGACATTGTGCGTGTGGGGCGGGCCTACGCCGGGCAAAAAGAACACGAACGGGCCTATATGGTCTACCGGGCCACGCTGGGGGCGCGCTTCTTAAAAGAGCTGGAAGTTGCTGGTTCACTGGAGAAGCAGGGGGAGTTTTTGGCTTCCGTGCGTTTTGTGGAGAAGCTCTACTGGCTCTATCCCGATTTGCGCGGGGTGCAGGAGGCGCTCTATTCTCTGGCCCAGTCCGTGTTTCTCCAGGCGAGCAAAGGGAAAAAGAAAAAACAAAAGAAGCTGTTGCAGACAGCAGAGCGGCTCTTTCGTCTGTTTGTGGTGTTGTTCCCCAAGCACCCCCAGGCAGATGCGGCGGGATACACCCGAGCCAACGTCTTGTTGGCGCAGAAGAAAGAGGCAGAAGCGATCACCTATTTGGGAGCGCTGGCGCGGCGCCATCCCAAGAGCGCTTACCTGGATAGCATCCATTATCTGGAGTCCTATGCACGCTACCTCAAAGAGGAATACGATGGCGCCCTGGGCCTGCTGCAACGGGTGAGCACAGAGAAGTACCCCGATGGCCGCGGGGGGAAACGGCGGAGCAAAAACCGTCACCTGGCCACCTATTTGATCGCCCAGATTTACCATGCCCGCGGTGAGTTGCTCCGGGCGCTGACCTGGTACAAGAAAGTACGCCAGCGCTTCCCCGATGCCGCAGCGCAGGTGGCCTATTTTGGGCGGGTGACCCTGGCGATCCCTGAGGTGACGGCTGTGGCCCCCAAGGGGAAGGCGCTGCTCAAGGTCACCCACCAAAACATCCGCAAGATCGCCATCCGGGCCTATCGGGTCGATCTGATGAAGCTCTACCTCTTGAAGAAGAACCTGAACACGGTCACGGGAATCAACCTGGCGGGGATCAAGCCCACCTACCAGCAACATAAGGTGCTGGGGAAGGGAGCGGAGTTTGCCGAGCGCAAGAGCACGCTGGAGCTGCCTCTCTCCAAACGAGGAGCTTATCTGGTGGTGTTGAAGGCACGCCAACAAGAGGTCTCGGGGATTGTCTTGCGTTCGGGGATTCAGTTGAAGGTGCAAGAGGAGCGTGGTCCCGGGCGGGTGACGGTTCATGTGTTGCAGCGCAAGACCCGCCGAGGGGTCCATCGTGCCTTTGTGCGCGTCGTAGGGAGCCACGATGGGAAACTCCGCGGAGACTACACCGATCTGCGAGGGATTTACTCTGTGGAAGGAGTGCGGGGCGCCGTCACGGTTATCGCCCGCAAAGGGGACGGTTACGCCTTCTTCCGGGGCAAGACCTTCCTCGGCAAACGGCGACCCTCCCCCCGGCCTCGTCCCCGCAGGCGACGCAAACGTCCCCGCAAAAGCTTCGATTTTGGCAACTCCAATGTGGCGCCCAGCCGTCCGCAGATGCTGAAGAACATTATGAAGATGAACGAAGCCCTCCAGCAGTCGGGACAAAAGCGAATGCAGCAGATGTACCGCAAGCGCAAACGTGGTGTCCAACTGAAAGAAGCCTTCGACTGAAAAAAGCCTTTTCGTGGTCCTCCTCCCGACACACCTGAGACCATTGGTAAAAAATACCAGTGCATATCATGCAGCCTTTTTGAGAAGAGAAGCCGAACAGACAGAACGAACCAACTCCAAGGAAAGCATCAAGCCGAGCAGAACGGAACAAAGGACATTTTCTAGTTCGTCCACATCCTTCCAAACACGAGAACGGGTCCAGTGTTCTCTGATGTACAACCAGAGTCGCTCGATAGGATTGATTTGCGCTGCTCCTACGGGCAATTCGAATAATTTGATCCCGTTGGGCACTTGAAGTCCTTTTGCTGTATGCCAGCCCGCCTGGTCCACATAGAGCCAGATTTCCACTTCCTTTTCCAATACTCCCCTGTATTTCTCAGCCAATTCATTTAAGAAAATTTGGTAGGTATCTGTGTTTAACCAGGACATGATCAGACTAAAAAATTCCCCGCTTTCTGGTTCGGTCGCGCCTATCACATATCGATACGTCCTTGACACAGAACAAGGCAATTCAGGACGTTGTTGCGGGAAGCACCAAATGTATCCGATATCGGTGGTGGGGCTGAATACGGCTTCATCGCCAAAAAAGCCCCTCACTGTGCGCCCTTCTGCTTCGGCCTTCTTTCTTTCCTCAACCATTTTTTTTTAAGGCCGCCTGAAGCAAAAAAAGCCACGAATTGTGGTCTCTTCTCCCCGGCGC
>CAZIVQ010000479.1:0-4331 GCA_964542415.1 uncultured Bacteroidia bacterium
ATCGTCACCAGTGGCTTCGAGGTCTTTCTCGGCTTTCCGTATGTAGGCGCGACGGTGAATTTTTAGGCAAAGGCCTGCGGCTTACCGCCTGGCAAAAGAATCTGCCAAAATGGCAGCCTTTTGCCGGGCGTTTCGTATATTTGCCATTCGGGAAGGGGAACGACCTTCCCGTTGCTTTGCTATTATCCCATCGAACGAACCGCTCAAGATTTATGCGCGATAAAATTACCCAGAAGACTTTCGCTCCCCTGCTGGAGAAGACCATCGACGAGGCGCAGCAAGGCGCGGCTTACGAAGCGCCTGCGGTGGCCGACCAAGCCCCCGAGCGCCTGGCCTACATCGAGACCTACGGCTGTCAGATGAACTTTTCAGATACCGAGATTGTGGCTTCGATGCTCGGTGAGATGAACTATGGCTTTACGGCCAAGGAAGAGGAAGCAGACCTGATTTTCGTCAATACCTGCTCCATCCGCGACAATGCCGAAGCCAAGGTCTGGAAGCGGCTGCGCGCCCTGCGGGCCCGCAAGGACCGCAAACCCAACCTGATGGTGGGCGTGCTGGGCTGCATGGCCGAGCGCCTGAAAGGCAAGCTGCTCGAAGAGGAAAAATTGGTCGACCTGGTGGTCGGACCGGATGCCTACCGCGACCTGCCGAGGTTGGTAGAGGAAGTGGAGAGCGGCCAAAAGGCCGTCAATGTGCTGCTGTCGCGCGAGGAGACCTACGCCGACATCTCGCCCGTGCGCCTCAACACCAACGGGGTAGCGGCCTTCATCACCATCATGCGGGGCTGCGACAACATGTGCGCCTTTTGCGTGGTGCCCTTCACCCGGGGACGGGAGCGCAGCCGCGACCCGCATTCGATCGTGGGCGAGGCCCAAAAGCTCTACGAGCAGGGCTACCGGGAGGTGACTTTGCTGGGGCAGAATGTGGACTCCTACAAGTGGTCGCCGGACGACAGCCTCAAGGGCAAGGCCCAGATCGACAAGGCCCTGCGTGACGGCCAATCGGTGGAAACCATCGACTTTGCCCAACTGCTGGCGCTGGTAGCCGGGGTCGCGCCCGACCTACGGGTGCGCTTTTCCACCTCGCATCCCCGCGACATCACCGACGAGGTACTACACACCATGGCCCGCCATCGCAACATTTGCAACTACATCCACCTGCCGGTACAGTCGGGTAGCAGCCGCATCTTGGAGCTGATGAACCGCGGCTATTCGGCTGAATGGTACCAGGAGAAAATCGAGGCCGTGCGCCGGATCATCCCGGGCTGCGCCATTTCTACCGACATCATCACCGGCTTTTGTACCGAAACGGAAGAAGACCATCAGGCCACGCTGGAGATGATGCGCTACGCCCACTATGAGTCGGCCTTCATGTTTGCCTACAGCGAACGGCCGGGCACGCTGGCGGCCAAGCGCCTCACCGATGATGTGCCGGAGGCAGTGAAAAAGCGCCGTCTCTCTGAGGTGATCGAGTTGCAAAACCAGCAGGCCCGGGAGAAAAACCTTCTGGACGTCGGGCAGACCTTCGAGGTGCTGATCGAAGGCAATTCCAAGCGCTCCGCCGACGACTGGTGCGGCCGCAATGACCAGAACAAGATGGTGGTCTTCCCCAAGATGGGCGACCACCAACCCGGCGACTACGTGCAGGTGCGCATTGAGTCGGCCACGAGTGCGACCTTGAAAGGGGTGATGGTGGGGTAAGTTCCCCTCTTCGTTCCCCGTACCCTTCCTCAACGTTAACGCCAATCCCATGGTAGCCCGCCCAATAAGTTCCCTCCTCATGCCCCCCGGAGAAGCCAACTTCGACCTGTTGTTGGGGGATGCGCCCTTTGTGGTGGTGCGGGATCAGTTGATCTTTCGCTACGAAGGGCAGGTGATGGTGACCCAAATATCGCCTCACCTGTGCTACACGGCGGAAGATTATTTCAAGCTGCCGGAAGGCGCACCCTATCAACTCATTCAAGGTAACCTGGTTTTTATGGCTGCTCCGCAGGATGTACATCAATTGGTTGTCGGCAACCTGGCTATGATCGTCGGGGTGTATGTCAAGAAAAATAAGCTGGGAGTTACCCGGGTAGCTCCGCTGGATGTTGAATTTGACAAAGACAACGTTTTTCAGCCTGACTTTCTCTTTATATCTGCTGACAGGAGAGGGATTCTGGAAAAATATGTAAAAGGGGCCCCTAATCTAGTGGTGGAAGTCCTTTCTCCCGGCTCTTCCAAGCAAAAAGACCGCAACGACAAAAAGGTCGTGTATGGAAAATCTGGTGTGGAAGAATACTGGATCATCGACCCGGAGCAGCAGCGGCTGGAGATCTACCTCAACCGGGAGGGCGAAATGCTGCCGGAGCAGACCCTGACGGAGGGAGAAGTGCGGGCCACGGTGATTGAGGGACTGCGGTTTGAGTTGGGGGAATTGTGGGAGGAGTGAATGACCTTATTTCTCTCAAATTTTCTCTCTCGTTGAATGACCTCTCCTCCTTTTTCAAATTGACACCATGCTCACCCACCTCCACATCCAGCATTTCAAAGGGTTTCGCGACCTACGGATTGAGCCGTTAGGCCGGGTGAACCTCATTACCGGAAAGAATAATACCGGCAAAACCAGCTTGCTGGAGGCCATCATGCTGTGGGACTTTCCGGCACATCCAGGTCAGGTACTGGAAATGAGAGGAGAGTCTTGGGCCCAGGCCAGGGATGATCACGCTTATCTTCTCGATAGCTACCTGTCGCTCTTTTACCAGCGCAAGCTCGCTCAGCCATTTCAGATCAATGGGGTCACCTTTCAGATTCAAAATATCCGGGATGTCGACCTCAAACAGTTTAGCCGGGGGGGAAACCCAGGCCTCATTAACCGCCCTGAGTGGTCGGTCAGTAACGAACGTCCAGACCGTGCCTTCTATCAGGTGATTCCTAGCCGTTCGCTGGCTGTCGATGAGCTGGTCGAGTGGTGGAGTAAGATTGCCCTGACCCCCCGCGAAGACACCGTGCTCGATTTTCTGCGCTTGATCGAGCCCAGGGTGAAACGCCTGAGCGTACTAGAGCGGGTGGGGCCTAAACGCTTCTTTGCTCAGCTTGAAGGGGAATCTCAGGCGATTCCCCTCCCGCGACTGGGTGAGGGAATCAATAAGCTACTAAGCTTAATCCTTGCCCTGATCAGTGCCGAAGGGGGCCTGTTGCTAATCGATGAAATCGAGAATGGCCTGCATTACACCGTACAGGCTGAGATGTGGGGTTACCTCTTCCGCTTCGCGCAGGAACTCAATGTCCAGGTCTTTGCCACCACCCACAGTGCGGATTGTGTGCGGGCCTTTGCAGAGACCGGAGGGGCAGAAGCTTTTGCCGGCGAGGCCCGGCTGATTCGCCTCTTTCAGAAGCAAGGTCAAATCGGTGAAGTAGGTTTCGACCTTGAGACCGTTCAGTCTGCCGTGGCGGCTGATGTAGACTTGCGCTAAACTTATGAGGTTGAAAGACAAACATTCGTCCGAACAAGTGTGGGTAGAAGGGCCCAATGATTTGCATGTTGTCGCCGGGCTTTGGGAAGCGATTAAGCAACAAGACCCAAGAAAGCGCTTTTTCCTGGAAAATGCCAAAGGGTACGGCCAATTGCTGAAGTTGCTCCCTGCGATTTTAACCCCTGATAATCCCGGACCGGTAGGGTTGGTAGTAGATGCTGATGGGGACTTTAGCAGCCGCTGGCAAGCTCTTCAACATCGACTAAAGGAAATTGGCTATCAAGTGCCATCTGATATGGCCCCCAATGGATTGATCCTAACCAATGTAGACTTGCCCAAGGTTGGCGTATGGATTTGGCCTGACAATGCGTCTTCGGGAGTGTTGGAGGATTTTCTCCGCGAGCTCATCCCGCCTGATGACAAGCTCTTGGAGCTGGCTCAGGAAACACTCTGGCAAATCCAACAAAAGCAATGGCAAAGGTTCACCGGTCCTAAACGGCCTAAGGCGCTCATTCATAATTGGTTAGCCTGGCAAGCTAATCCCGGTCCCCCGTTTGGAATTGCCATCAAGAGCCGGTATCTCCAAGCTGACCATCCCCTTTCCCTCAGACTGACCTCTTGGCTCGAGCGTTTATTTGACCCCTTTTAAAAATAAAAACGAACGGGCTTCGCCGCCTTGCCCCCTTCTTCTCCCATGACCCTACAACAAGTAAAACAACGCTACGGCATCATCGGCAACAGCCGCGAACTCAATACCGCGGTCGAAATTGCCATGCAGGTGTCGCCCACCGAAGTGACCGTGCTGGTCAACGGTGAGAATGGCACCGGCAAGGACGTCTTTCCCCGCATCATCCACGACTTCTCCAAGCGCCGC
>CAZIVQ010000480.1:0-4326 GCA_964542415.1 uncultured Bacteroidia bacterium
GCTTTTTTTATGCTCCAACCTCAAATAAGCAACCCGCTACGTCAAAAGTCCAGTTAGGAAGAAGGCGGAAACCTAATGTAAGCAAAGGAATTCCCAGGGCTGCGTGAGCCTTTGGTAGATTGGGCTCAATTGGTTTTTTTTACGCCCATGTCCGAACGCACCGCCCTCACCCGTCTGACTGCCCTTTGGGCCCTGAATGAAGCCGCCCTGGGGGGGCTGATGCACCTGTTTCGCAGCCCTTTTACCGGCATCTTCGTGGGAGGTAGTGCGGTGTTGCTGATCGTGATAATCGGGCAGCTGGCCCGGCGGCCCGCGCAGGCCATCTTGCAGGCCCTGCTGCTGGTGCTGATCGTCAAGAGCATGGTCAGCCCCCATTCTCCCCTGCCAGCTTATTTGGCAGTGGGCTTTCAGGGCCTGATGGGGGCCTTGCTCTTCACCCTGCTGCCCCGGCATCAGGGGGTGGCCTGGCTGCTGGCGCCCCTGGCATTGGTGGAGGCGGCAGGGCAGAAGTTGCTGATGCTCACCCTGTTTTTCGGGATGCCCTTTTGGGAGGCCATCGACGCCTTCGGGGCACAGGTGGGGAAACAGCTCGGCGGGCTGGGAAACGCTTTTTCGACCAGCCAATGGCTGATCGGGGCTTACCTGGGCACCTACCTGCTGGCTGGGCTGCTGCTGGGCTGGCTGGGCAGCCGCCTCCCTGGAAAGGTACAGCAGGCCATGGGTACCCTCAGTTTGCCGCAGCAACTGCCTGATCTGGCTGCTGCCGACCGGCCGCGGCGGCCCTGGTGGCGGCGTCGCTGGGTGCTTCTGTTGGCGGCCGGGTTGCTGGTGCTGGGCCTTGCCTACGGGTTGGTGCCCGCCTGGCGCGAACGCTGGGCCCCGCTCTGGTTGGTCTTGCGCACCTTTGGGGTTATGGCCCTGTGGTTTTGGGTCCTGGCGCCGCTGTTCATGCGGCTGCTGCAGCGCTTTCTGCAAAGAAAAGCCAGCGAAAAACAGCTACAACTGGCCGCCACCCTGGACCTGCTGCCACAGTTGCGCCGCCTCAGCCTGCACGCCTGGCAAAAAACCCGCATGCTGCGCGGCTGGCAGCGCTGGGAGCAGCTTCTGGTGCGCATTGTGGCTTACAGCCTGATGTGGGAACCGGCCGATTCCGACAAGCCCGCTGCCCCATGAATGATTCGATCTACCTTTTTTCCGCGCCCATCCGGGCAGGCAAGACGACGGCCTTGCGCCACTGGGCTGAGGAGCGGCAGGATGTGGGCGGGTTTTTGACCCCGGACGCATCTGGCGGGCGTCGACTGTTTGCCCTCCAGGCGCGCCGGTGGTTTCCTTTTGAATTGACCGCTGGGTCCACGGAGCCGGCGGTGGAGGTGGGGAAGTTTCGCTTTGCCGCCGCGAGCTTTGTCTTGGCCCGCCGCCTGATGCAAGCAGACGCCGCCGCGGGCTGTGCCTGGACCGTGGTAGATGAGGTAGGCAAATTGGAGTTGCTGGGGGAGGGCTTCGAGCCTGCCCTGGGCACCCTGGTCAAAGGCTTTCAGGCTGGCAGGTATGCCGGGCGCTTGCTGCTGGTGGTGCGCCAAAGCTTGCTGGCAGAGGTCCAGACCCGCTATCATCTGGAGCAAGCTCCGGTGCTGCGCCTAGGAGAGCCATTGCCGTGAACGAGGAGACCCGCTCGCACCTGATTGGCAGGCTTTGTGAAAACCTAATGGCCAGAATCCTCATCCTCTTTGCCCGCCCGCGCTTCGAGCAATCGCGGGCGCAGGCGGTCTTGGTTCGTCACATCTCGACACGATCGGCAGCGCTATATCCTGTGAGCCCGCGAAGAGATCGAATGGCAGGAGCGGTTCTTACAAGAGGACCGGCAGGTGGATTTGGGGGCCAATGGCCAGGCCTGGGACAGCGAGCCGATGCGAGAGGCGGTGCGGGCTGGGGAGTAGGGAGGGGTGTAGAGGTGTAAGGGTGTAGGGGTGTAGGGTGTAGGGTGTAAGGTTAATTACTTTGCGCCGTGAGCACTACGTTTGCGGCTGTGGTTGGTCGACCCATTTGAGGATCATTTCATCCAATTCTTCCAGCTTCACCGGTTTGGGGAGAAAATCCTGCATGCCTGCTTCGAGGCAAAGGGCCTGGTCTTCGCGCATGGCATTGGCGGTCATGGCGAGGATGGTGGGGGCGGGGCGGCTGCTGGCATCGAGGGTAGCGAGGATCTGCTTGGTGGCGGTGACGCCGTCCATTTCCGGCATGTTCATGTCCATGAGGATCAGGTCGAAGTCGTGTTGCTGGCAGGCTTCGAGGGCTTCGAGGCCATCGGCCGCAACCTGGGCGTGGTAGCCGAGTTTGTCGAGCATTTTGAGGGCGACCATTTGGTTGACGGCGTTGTCTTCGGCGAGCAAAATGCGCAGCGAGTGATGGTGGGCGGCCCGCCAATTCTTGGCAGGTTTTTCCGTGACCGGGACCTGCGGGCCCAGCACCTTCAGCAAGGTTTGTAGCAGCACTTTGGGCCGGCAGGGCTTGGTAAGCCAGGCGGCGAAGGGTTGTTGGATGTCAACGCTCGCTGGGGGCGAGGCAGAGCTGAGCATGAGTAGGGGCGGTAGCGGCGCTTCCGCCTGGGCGATGAGGGCTTCGGTAAAGGCCAGCCCATCCATGCCGGGCATGCGGTAGTCAGTCAGAATGAGGTCGAAGGGCTGTGCGGCGCAAAGGCGCAAGGCTTCTTCGGGCTGCGCGACCAAGACCGCTTGCATCTCCCATTTCTGGAGGAGGCGATGCATGATTTCTAAGTTGAGCGGATGGTCGTCAAGAACCAGGACCCGCTTGCCCTTGAGTACCGGGAGAGAATCAGAGGCAGGGGGCTCGGGGGCGGTTCCGGGCAAGAAATGCAGCGGCACCTGAAAGCTAAAGGTGGTGCCCACCCCTACCTGGCTTTCTACCCAAATCTTGCCGCCCATGAGTTCAATCAGCTGCTTGCTGATGGCCAAGCCCAGGCCGGTGCCGCCGTACCGCCGGGTGGTAGAAGCGTCGACTTGGGAAAAGGATTGAAACAGCCGGTGCAGCCGCTCCTTCGGGATGCCGATGCCGGTATCCTTGACCTGAAATTCGAGCATTTCTCCGGCCGTGGTCTTTACCGGATGGGTGTAGACCGTGATTTCCCCTTGCTCGGTAAACTTGATGGCGTTGCTCACGAGGTTGAGCAGGACCTGCCGCAGGCGAGAAGCATCGCCCTTGACGAGGTGGTCGCAAGGGCATTCTGTGCTGGGAAAGTAGACCAATTCCAGGGACTTTTCGTGGGCCTTGGTCGCCATTAACTCCAGCACATCAGCCACCGCCTCGGCGACCGAGAAATGCTCTTCTTCCAGTTCGAGCTTACCCGCTTCGATCTTGGAGTAATCGAGGATGTCGTTGATGACCGTCAGCAGGCTTTCTCCGCTAAGCTTGACCGTGCGCACGAAGTCAGTTTGCTCGTCGTTCAGCCGGGTTTCTTCCAGCAGGCTCGTCAGACCGATGATGGCGTTGAGGGGCGTGCGGATCTCGTGGCTCATGGTGGAGAGAAAGTCCGATTTAGCCCGGTTGGCGACCTCGGCTTTCTCCTTGGCTGCGATCAATTCTTTGTTTTGCTGCGCCTGCTTTACGAGAAACAGGCCGATTTCTATCAAAAACGCCACAAAGAAGGCCCGGGTAAGGGAGATGCCGGCGCGGTAGACCACCGCGGGTTCCAGCTGGTAGGTGGTTTGCTCGGGGAGCAGGTCCATGACCACCAAAACAAACATGACCAACGACCCCAGGGCCAGCCAGGCCATCTGACGGTATTCTTTCAGGTCAAATACCAGCAGCAAAATTCCAACTACCACCGAAGACATCATCCCATAGGCTATTTCCCCAGGAAAAATCACCGAGAAAAAACCGATGCTTAGGTTGACATGCAGCACCAACAGAAGGCGGGTAGCCTGGAAATAACCGAAAGCCTGGCAAATCAGCAGGATCAGGTAGCCCAAAGCCGGCAGGAGCGTCAGCAGCCCAAAGGTCGTATTTACCCCAAAAGCAAAAACAGAAGGAAAAGGCACGGTCACCCATAGCAACAACCACAGCAGCTGGTTCAAAAAGCGCGCCCGCTGACGCACATTCGCGTCTTCATGGTGGTGAAGGCCGAGGTTGAAAGCTGGTTTGATTATGGAAGAATACACAGACATGAAACGGAGGTTGCTGGATAACGGAAGGCAAAATAGCGGATTGGCAGCAAGCTTACTGCTCCATTCTGGGTGGCTTCTTACACCCGTTAGCCCAAGTTGAGCAAATTGCACGAAAAAGCGGGCAGATCTCGCCGAGAAAAAAGTT
>CAZIVQ010000481.1:0-4325 GCA_964542415.1 uncultured Bacteroidia bacterium
GCCAATCTCTCTTCCTTCTACCCATGGTCTTGGCGCATATGCTCTACCGCAGCACCGGGGGCCTGGCCCGGATGTACCTGCGCACCACCTTGACCACCCTGGGGTGGGAGCTGCTGCTACGTGTCTGGCATAGCGGCTGTATCCTGCTTTTCTATGCCGGGGGTACCTCCTTCGAGGGCTTCCTTCAGCTGTTTGTCCTGGGCTATTTCATTCCCCCCCTGCTCGTCATCGCCGACCTGATCGCGTCTGGCCACCTTCGCTTCTCCTGGCGTCTCTCCCTGCTGCGCAAGCGCTTGCTCCGCATCATTCTCACCTATGCCTTGCTCACCTCCCTGGCCGATGCCACCATTATCCTGATCAACAAGCTCGACCTGGCCATGCTCGGCGCTTTGGCGGGAGAAGTCGAAGCGGGAGTCTATGCATTTGGCTATTACCTGGCCATCCTGGTTTTCATTCCCGGCCGTTCGCTCAACATCATCCTGATCCCCTTGGTATCCAAGCACATCAAGGCCCGCCGCTGGGATGAGGTCAAAAAAATCTACCGCCGCACCGCCATCAACAGCCTGGTCGCCGGAGGCTGGTTCTTCCTCTGTATCTGGCTCAACCTCGACGCGCTTTTTGACCTCAACCCCAAATTTGCCGGGGCCCGGTACGCCATGCTTTTCGTAGGAATCGGCTTGCTCCTCAATGTCGGCAGCGGTATCCACCGGGTGATCATCATCAATTCGCGCTACTATCGCATGGACCTGATGACCAACCTGGGCTTGTTGGGCGTAGCTTTTTTGACCAACTACCTTCTCATTCCCCGCTTCGGGGTGAGCGGTGCCGGGGCCGCCACCGCTATTTCGCTTTTCTTGTTCAATGCCATGGGAATAGGATTGGTTTGGTGGAAATTCAAGCAACAGCCTTTCACCTGGGCCAACCTCAAGGCTTTGTTACTGGTGGTCATCCTGGCCCTGCTGGGAGCCTACTTGCCCTTCACCGGCCACCCCTTCTGGGATATTGTTTGGCGCTCTGCCCTCATCACGCTCCTCTATGTGCCGACCGCCTTAGGTCTCAACCTTTCGGCTGACCTGCGTGACCTGGGGCTGCTGCTGTGGCGGAAGGTAACAGACAGAATGTAACCGCTGACAACCGGCCCACCTAACCTTCCCGATTTGCCTACGTAACCCGCAAAAAGTTCTCCTTTATGAATGATTCTACCGCTCCGGTGGTGCTCATTACGGGCGCTACCTCGGGTATTGGCCGGGCTACGGCTTTGGCACTGGCCAAGCAGGGGGCCCACTTGCTTCTCCTCGCCCGCAACTCCGAAAAAGCCCAGGCCCTCTCCGCTGAACTAGCGGCCGAAACCGGCAAGCAGTCCTGTGAGGTCTTCTTGGCTGACCTCAGTGTCCAAGCTGAGATCCGGCGGGTAGCCCACGAAATCCAAGACAAGTACGACCGCATTGATGTGCTGATCAACAATGCCGGTCAGATGCTTCTCGACCGGCATACCACCGCCGATGGCTATGAATATACCTTTGCCCTCAACCACCTTGCGTACTTTCATCTCACCCTCTTGCTGCTGGACCAAGTAAAAGCCGCGCCCGCCGGGCGCATCGTCAACGTCAGCTCGCAGGCCCACTGGTTTAGCCGCCTCAATTTTTCCGACTTGATGAATGCGCATCGCTTCAATGGCTTTAAGGTCTACGCGCAGTCCAAGCTAGCCAACCTGTATATGACCTACGAATTGTCGCGGCGGCTAGAAAGCAGCCCCATAATGGTCAACGCTTTGCACCCAGGTGGGGTGCGCTCAAATTTTTATGATAACCTCAACAAAGGTCTCTGGAAATTCTTATCTTTCTTAGCTAGTCCTTTTCTTATCAGCCCGGAGAAAGGTGCCGAGACGATCATTTTTCTTGCCAGCTCTCCTGAAGTGGCTGGTCAGAGCGGAAAGTATTTCATCCGCCGGAAAGCCAAACGGAGTTCGCCTGCTTCCTATGACGAACAGGCAGCCCGCCGCCTCTGGGATCGCAGCAAAGAACTGATCAACCAAACGGCCATCCCCACCGCTTCTGAGTCGCAGTTGTAACGGGGGAGAAAGAAACACCTACCTGCTACCCCTACCTTTTTCTATGCAGTACAAACTACTCGGCCGCAGCGGCCTGCGCATTTCTGAGCTGGCCTTGGGAACCATGACCTTCGGCACCGAATGGGGCTGGGGCGCCGACAAAAACACCAGCCAGAAAATTTTTGATGCGTATACCGATGCTGGCGGAAATTTTATCGATACCGCCAATCGCTATACCGAGGGGACCAGCGAGCGCTATGTGGGGGAATTTATCGCCGTAGACCGCTCCTACTTCGTCCTGGCGACCAAGTACACCCTTTCCAACCGCCAAGGAGACCCCAATGCCTCGGGCAACCACCGCAAAAACCTGGTACAGTCGGTCGAGAAAAGCCTCAAGCGGCTCATGACCGAGTACATCGACCTGCTGTGGGTGCATGCCTGGGACTTTACCACCCCGGTCGATGAGGTGATGCGCGCCCTGGACGACCTGGTGCGGGCGGGCAAGGTGCTCTACGTAGGCATCTCGGATACGCCTGCCTGGATCGTTTCCCAAGCCAACACCATGGCCGAGCTGCGGGGCTGGAGCCGCTTTGTGGGCTTGCAAATCGAGTACAACCTGATCGAGCGGACCCCGGAGCGGGACCTTCTGCCCATGGCCAAGGCCTTCGACCTGGGCATCACCCCCTGGGCCCCGCTGGCAGGCGGTGCCCTCACCGGCAAGTACCTCGACGACTCAGACCAAAATGGGGAGGATAAGCGACTCAGCCATGGCTCCAAGCGCCTCAACGAGCGCAGCCAGTTGATTGCCCGCACGGTGGTGACAGTAGCCGAGTCTTTGGGCGTCACTGCCGCCCAGGTCGCCATCAATTGGACCCGCCAAAAGGGCGAAGTGATGGTGCCCATCATTGGGGCCCGCCGCGCGGAACAGATCCAGGATAGCCTCGGGTGCCTGGATTTTGTCATTCCTCCCGAACAGATGCAGAAACTGGACGAAGTCAGTGCCATCGACCTGGGTTTTCCCCATGAGTTTTTGCGCTCAGACGGGGTGAGAGACGTAGTATTCGGCGGTATGTATGACAAAATACGCCATCACCGCCGCTGAAGTACCCGGACTACCTCCACCCCATCGAGGGTTGCATATTTGTAGCGTCCAGCGCAACATTTCTCCCTACCGCTAGGGGTCACACCTCACCCAGGCTCAGGCAAGCCGTACAAAAATGAATAGCTTTACTTGCTCCCTTGGAAACATTCTCAAAAACCAACTTTTCCTGATTTTCATAGCTCTACCCGCCAGAAAGCAGCCTGTTTGCTTTGGTCGTAAGTGAGCAGGCCCTGGGCCAGGCGCTGGAGGCGACCCAAGGTGCTGGTCGCAAAGAATTGGTGGCGCACAGGCAGGTCGGCGGGGGCCAGGGCATCCGCTTTCTTGAGCAGGCGCAGGGTCTGCCGGGCGACGGCCGGGGCCGGGTCGAGGATGACCGCCTGCCCTGCCACGATTTCTTCCATCAGCGACCGCAGGAAAGGGTAGTGGGTGCAGCCGAGCACGATCTGGTCCACCCCTTCCCGCAACATAGGTTGCAGGTATTGCTCCAGGAGCTGCCGGGCCGCTGCGGTATCGGTATGGCCTTGCTCTACCAATTCTACCAGCCCGTGGCCCACCTGCAGCACGACCTCGACCTCACTGGCAAAGTGCGCCCGGGTCCGCTGAAACAGCCGCCCGCGGAAAGTCCCCTGGGTAGCCAAAATGCCCACTTTTCCGCTGCGGGTGGCTTTGGCTGCGGGTTTTACGGCGGGCTCCATGCCCACGAAGGGGACTTCAAATTCACTTCGCAGCTGGTCGATGGCCGCCGCCGTGGCGGTGTTGCAGGCCACCAAGATGAGTTTGGCCCCTTTCTCCAATAAAAACTCCGTGATCTTGCGCGACCGGTCCTGAATCTCAGCCGTGGGGCGCGAGCCATAGGGACAATACGCCTGATCTGCCACATACAGCACCGACTCCGCCGGTAACTGCCGGACCAGCGCTTTCCAGACAGAAAGCCCGCCCAGGCCAGAATCGAACATGCCAATGGGTGCCTCACTCATGCGCGTAAAGGTACGAGGCTGCCGGGAAGTTTGGTATGGGAAGGCAAAATTGACCGTGGCTGCCCCCCGACCTACCAACCGAGCAAAAAAATCCAGGTCCGGCTCCCCGGACCTGGTGCTTGCTACTACTCAGCGTAAACCTCTAATGGGTTACTTCTTCGGAGCTTCTTCGGCTTTGGCAGCCGTCTTTTTCACT
>CAZIVQ010000482.1:0-4320 GCA_964542415.1 uncultured Bacteroidia bacterium
CATAAATCCTGTTTAAATCGATCGATGATGTCCAGTAGTCTGGTTTTCGACAAGTTTTGCCCAGCTTGGGGTGGAAAAAAACCACTTGAGCCGTCAAAACCCACCGGTCTTACCGGCTCCTTCAAGGTTTTTTGTTAACATGCGTTACGTTTTACCAGTGCAAGGTGACCAATACATGGGCAAAGGAAATAGCTACCAGGACGCCCCCCTGATCGCAGCGCTCCGCCGCGGAGGACGCGCTCGGGAACAAGCCATGGCGGAGCTGTATCGAGCGGAGGTTGAAGCCATGGTATCGTTCATTCAACGGCAGGGCGGAGACGAAGAGACCGCGCGCGACATCTTTCAGGATGCCGTGATCCAGCTGCTTACGGCCATCGAGTCGGAGGTCTTCGCGGGGCAAAGTTCCCTGCGAACCTACCTCTTTGCCATCGGCAAGCGGATGTGGTACAACCGGTTGCGGCGCCAACAGACGGAGCGGCGCTACCAGGAAAGTCTTACGCCTGAAGAACTGCGCGTGATCGAGCAGACGCCAGAGGGAAGCTTGATGGATCAGCATCAACGAGAGCTGATCAGCGGCGTACTCGATCAGCTCGGCCAAACCTGTCGGGAGGTCCTCACCCTGTGGAGCATGAAATACGCCATGAAAGAAATAGCCGAGCGGGTGGGTTACGCCAACGAGCAGACCGCCCGCAACAAAAAGTCAAAGTGCCTGCGGTCTCTCCAGGAGTTGGTGCGTGAGCGCCCCGCGGTGCGCGATCTGGTGAAAGAGTTGAGCAGCGGCCGGTGAGAAAGCGGGTTCACCTTTGCCCCCCCTGCTCCCCCTGCTCTGCTTTCTACCCACCCCCCCTTGCCCCCTGACTAATGACCAATGAATAACGCATGGATAATTTTTCTTTAATAGAAGCTTACCTGGCGGGAGAACTAAGCGCCCGGAAGGCGGCGGCTGTGGAAGAGCGCCTACAGACTGACCCAGCCTTTGCGGCGGAGGTCCAGCTGCTGCGCGACACCCAGGCGGTACTCACCTTGCATCAGCAGCAGGTCTACAAAGCGCAATTGCAGGCCCTCGATCGGGCCGAGCGTCAACCCTTGCGCCGACTGCTGCAACCCCGCTACCTGGCATTGGCTGCCACCGTGCTTCTGCTGGCTCTGGTGGGGGGATGGTGGCTCAGCCGACCGGCCGAGGGTCCCTACGCCGATGCTTTCGCCCCCTACCCCAATCGCCTCACCTTGCGCGGCGATTCCCCTTCGAAAGTGCTGGACCAGGCCATGCGCGCCTATGAGCACGCGGACTACGCGCAGGCCGCCCAGCAGCTGGCCGACTTGGTAACGGCCGATAAGGACCGCGATGACTTGCGTTTCTACCTCGGTGTCGCTCGCTTAGGGGCAGGCCAGCCGGCCACCGCCGAGCGGATACTGGCCAGCGTAGAGCCACCCAGCCTGTACGCCCAGCAGGCCACCTGGTACCGCGCCCTGGCCTTGGGACAGGCCGATGAACCGGAGGCCGCCCGTCAACTGCTCCAGACGATCTCCGAGCAGGAGGGGCACCCCTACCGGGCTCAGGCCCAAGCACTGCTCAAACAGTTGCCTCGTTTGCCTTGAGGATGCCTGTTTTTCTTCCACAAAAATATTTCGGGCTGGCTTGAGTTTCATGCCCACAAACCATAGCTTTCTGATAGAATATTTGATAGATGACGCAGCATTTCCGGGCTCCGTTCCGTCTGGCTACCGAGGGAATCATGGTGCGCCGGATGAGCCCCCGGCTTAATTAGCCCCTCCCCTACCCTAGTCGGTAGATTTTTGTGCCCCGCATCTTGTAGTATTTTGGTTCATAAGGCGAGACTTCCTAGCTGGAGTCTCGCCTGTGTTTTGGTTCAAGCCATGGCGTCGATCCGTATCCTTAGGCCCCCAAATACCTTCCCGGCTGGCCGAGCGCTATCCTCCGAAAGAGTTTGTTACGCTCTGTGCCATTTGGGCGGAATCGCTATCTCCCCCCGCCTGGCTTGACCCCTGGTTCGGTAAGGAAACGCAGCGAGCTGTGTACTCACTGTACACACCATTTTCATTTAATGAACATGCCGTAATTATTTTATTGTGTACATTGCAAACAAAGGTTGTTAATCGTACTTTGCGTCCAATGAACAGTACGGGTCCTCCGTCGAAGGCATTGATTCTGTACTCTGAATGCTCAATTCCCATTTCACATGATCACCATCAGCATTGCCCAGCTCAAGGGGGGAGAAGGCAAGACCACCACCACGGGCGCGTTGGGAGCCGCTTTGGCCCGGCGGGGGCAGCGGGTCCTGCTCATCGACGCCGATCCCCAGACCAACCTCACCCACGGGCTGGGCTTTACCGACCCCCCGGGCGCCACTTTGTACGAAGCCATGCACGGTCAGGTCACCCTGGCCGACATCGCGCAGAACCAGGGCCAGTACTACGACCTGGTACCAGCCTCCCTGAGCCTTTCGGGGGCCGAAGTGGAGCTCAGTACCCGCATCGGGCGCGAACGGCTGTTAGACAGCCTCCTGCGCCCGGTAAAGGCCTCGTATGATTTCATCTTGATCGACTGCCCGCCCAGCATCGGTCTGATGACGGTGAATGCCCTAGCCACCAGCGACTACGTGCTGGTCCCCATGCAGACCGAGCGGCATTCCCTCAAGGGGCTGCAGGAAGTGAGCCGGGTCATTGGCTTGGTCCGTGAAAATGAGATCAACCCCGGCCTCAAGCTGCTCGGCATCATGCTCAACAAATACGACCGCCGCAAAATCCTGCATCGCAACATCTACGAAACCATCCAGGCTGAATTTCCCGACCGGATGTTTGACACCACCATCCGCACCAACATCTCTTTGGCTGAGGCGCAGATCATGGGGCAGGACATTTACACCTACGACGAGGCCTCCAACGGGGCGCAGGACTACGATCACCTCACCAGCGAGGTACTGGCTCGATTAGGCGACAAGGTCTCCTCAGAACGCTCCTAACGAGCTTGCTGAAATTCATGAGTCCACTGAACACATTGCACACAGCGTAATTCGCCGACCTAGGCCTGCTGTTACCTCCCCTCTATCCAATAGACTGCCCCCATGGAGTTTTCCCTTCCGACCGAAGCCTTGCTGGTTTCTCCCGCTTGCCCGGAGAAGAAGTCCCCTGGTGCCCTGAGGTTGGGACGGCTCGCGCAAAAAGCAATGTTCTTTCCTTTGGGTACCAGGAGCAGTATGGGCAGCTTGACTACTATGAATACATGGCACTTTTTGAGGGCAATGGTTATCATGTTTTCCTTGTGGGTAAACCCCTCAATGCTTCCTTTGCGTGTAATTGGTCCTAGGTCCTCACTGATGACAGTGATGCCAATGCAACCATTGAACCAACTGAGCCAACGTTACCCATGAAAGTCATTTGGCTCAAAAAGTCCACTGAGTTTTTTGTACACATCAATTTTTTTGTGGTAATTCCTGCTGGAACAAGAAAAAATTCCCCCGTCCTAGCCAGCAGGCAAACGCCCCATTAGGAGGGGGTTGGCCAGACATCGTACTCGCTCGCTCTGGCCAGGCCGGGCCAAGCGTGAGCCCCGCCTTACTTAACACCATTTCATAAAGCAGCAGACGTTATGGCCAAATCCAAAAAAGACTTTCGCAGCCAGGCCCAGGGACTGGGCGGATTGAATTCTGTCTTAGCCAACACCTCCCGCGCGCCCCAACCGGAGGCGGTGCCGGAAGATCCAGAAACCTTGCCAGAGGCTGAGATCGGAGAAGAGGTACCCTCCAAACGCGATGGCAAGGTGATCCAGGCGCGGCGCAAGCCCCAAGGCAAGGTGCGCGGCAATAAGTACTACCGCGAAGTAGAAAAGCCCAAGTACATTCAGGAAGAAGAAGAAAATCGGCCCAAGAGCGAGCGCGGTTGTAAGGAAGGAGAAACCCGCAAGACCTTCATCATCACCAAGGAGACAGCGGAAAAGCTGCAGGACATTGCCTATTGGGAACCAGGCAAGCTCAAAGACCACGTCAATGCCGCCCTGGCCGAGTACGTGAAAAAGAAATGGACCCAGCCACGGCCCAAAGGCAGCTGAGGCGATTCTCCTAGCCAGTTTGGTCTCGCTGCGTGAATGCATTGATCCCAGGGTCCGGGGATTAGATGGAACCGCAGCTCTTATCCAGCCCCTTGTGGAGTGGCTGGGACATTTTAGAAAGAAAAACCGCGCAAAATTTTTCGGTCCTTCATCAATATATGGATTGAGGACCCAGAATTAGAGATTCCTGTAAAAGAGAAGAGATCAGATCGTACGCAGATCAAAATAGGGTAGGGGAGAAGCAGCGCCTT
>CAZIVQ010000483.1:0-4319 GCA_964542415.1 uncultured Bacteroidia bacterium
GGAAAAAAGGCCGAGTCTGCCGAGGCAGATGAGGACTTTTTGACACAGTACCGCGGAAAAAGAGCAAGTTTAAATAGGTAAGAATTTAGCTTCGGAAGCACTAGTGCTTTATTGGGCGGCTACTTCAGCCAGAAAATCAAACCAGTGGCGATAGAACACCACCTGGTTTTCCAGGCCTTTGATCCCGTGTCCCTGCCCCTCGAAGGTTACCAGGCGCACGTCTTTTCCATAGGCTTGCAGCGAATCAGCCATGCGGCGGCTGCCGGATATCGGTACCCGGCTGTCGTTGGTGCCGTGGGTGAGCAGGAGTTTGCCCGTCATTTCATCGGCGTGGTAGAGCGGCGAGCGGTCGCGCAGCTTATCCGCTTCCTCCTCCGGGTCACCCGCCTCGAGGGTCACCCAGTCGGGGATGTTGCAGTATTCATAAAACTCGATGATGTCACTGAAACCTGCGTGGCTGAGGCCAAAGCCCCAGTCGAAGGCGGCCTCGTGGCCATTGATTTCGCCCGGGAAGGTGAGCAGCCGCATGGTGGCGTAGCCGCCGTGGCTGCCGCCATAGACCCCGATCCGCTCCGGGGCCAGGTCGAGCCGCTCGGCGAGGTATTTGCCGGCGTAGATGATGTCGAGGATCTCGTTGCCGCCCAGGTCTTTGTCGTTGAGGGCCGCGAATTCTCGGCCAAAACCACTGCTCCCGCGGGGAGAGGGGCTGAAAACATAGATGCCTGCCTCGGCCAGAATCTGGGTGCGGGTGCTGAAAGCATTTTCTCCCCCGTAAAAACTCTGGATCATGGCCAAAGCTTGGCTGTCTGGCAGGGGGTTTTCCGGAACGTAGAGGTACCCGTGTAGCATGCGGGCTTTGCCGGTGGCCGGGTCGGTGTCAAAGGTGGGAAAGCTTACCCGCTCGACTTTGGCATGCACGATTTTTTCTTCCAAGCCTTCCGGTAAGTCGACCACCTGCCGCGAAAAGAACCCCTCAGGGCTGACCGTCATCTCGTCGATGCGAAACCGCACCTCCGTGGAGCCTACCTGGACCAGCAGGCGATTCTCTTCATCGTCCAACACGCTCACTTCGGTAGCTACCGGTTCCCGCTTGAGCACTTCGCCACTGAGGGCATCGAGCAGCAGTAATTCTGTTTCCAGGGGGCTGCTAAGGGTAGCAAACAGCCTTTTTTGGCCGTCCACTTCGAGCAGCGAGACATTGGCCAGGTCTTTTTCAAAATAAGTGAGCTGCACCTGACTCAGGCGCAGGAAGTTGTAGCGGTAAAGGTTGCGGTAGCCGTCTTCATTGGAGACAAAAAGAAAGGTGTAGGGATCAAGCCATTCTTCATGCGCCACCGGAAATTGGCGGGGCTGGCTGGGGTTAGTGAGCACCGTTTGTTGGCCGCTCTCCAGATCAACATAAACGAGGTTGCCGTAGGTACGGTCCGCATCGCGCAGGGCGTTGAGCAGGAGGCCTTTGCCTTCGGGCTGCCAGACCGGATCCCCCCAAGTAAAACGCATACCTGCGCGGTCTTGGGCAATCAGGGAATCTTTGCCCGTATTCAGGTCCAGCACCCGTAATTCTCCCAGCCGCTCCTCCTTGTTGCCCAGGCGGGCCACGTAGGCCACTTTGTCCTGGGCCTCATTCCAACGCCAACCAAACATATAGGGCACATCGGTAAGCTGGTGCAATTGCTGGGTTTTCAGGTCCAGGCGATAGAGGTTGATCACCTCGTCGTTGCGTTCGTCGCCGCTCCAGTAAAGGCTGCTGTCGGCGCGGCGGTAACGGGTGTTCCAGACATTTCGCTGGGCAAAATCGAGGTCGGATACAGCCGTGCCTGCCTCGAGGTTGGCAGCCTGCAACCCCGTCTGCATCAGCCGGGTGGTGGCCCCATTTTCGTAGTAAAAAAGCTTGTCCGCAGCATAAAAAGGGCGGAAAGCCGAGTAGGGAAAGCCTTCGAAATAGGGATGCAAGTCGATCTTCCGTCCCTGAAACTCCACCAGCCGGGAGGTAGGGTCAGGAGCCTTTTCCTGCTTGGAAGAAGAATCACAGGCGATGAGCAGCCCCATAAGGAGGCTGGCGGCGAGCAAAATCAATCGGAACATAGCGGTAAGGGTAAGGAGAGCAGCAAATACCAAGCGTGGGGCTTACCGCGGCTTCAACTCCCAGCGAATCTGCCGGTTGTTGACCGAATCGTTGAGCGAGAGCCACATTTCATTTTTGGTGAGCCGCAGAATATCGAACGCATCGGCCTGCTGGCCGAAGATCAGCTGGAGTTTGCGCTTTTTGGTGGTAAAATTCCAGCGGCCTTCGCGGCAGCTTTCGCTGGAGTCTACCGGGCAGATGCGCACGATCTCTTCTTCGGTGAGAATCAGCGAAGAGTCAGCGCGCAAACCGGTTCGGTTGAGGCCATTTTCGATGGCCAGCGACCAGCTCCAGGTATTGGTGATGCGGTTTTTGGCGGTGTAGAAACTGACGGCAGGTCCATCGTCGTAGCGCTGGAGGCCCCCCTCACAGCTGCTAAACAAAATCCACAGGCAAAGGGCGCCGCAAGCGAAGGTACATTTCATATCAAGAAAAATTGAGGGAGCAGAGTGCGGGCTTATTGGGCTGGCACCATTTTGAGCAGCATGCTGTCGTTGCGCAGCCAAAGTTCCTCTTGGGTCAAGCGGGCAATCTCCCAAAACTCACTTATCGATTCTTCATAGTTGGTACTGAGGTTATACGGGTCTACCAGCCGGTAGGTATAATACAGCTCAAGGTTGCGGCTGCCATTGCGGAAGGCCCAGGTACCGGTACCCAATACGGGCAGCAAGGTGTCACGGGTAAAAGGCGGCAATGAGACCAGCTGGGCGGCATCGAGGGTCTGGTAGTCGCCATTGTCTTCGAAGGTAAAGAAATCCTGGCTGAAGTCGGCGGTCACATCCACGCCCCGCATTTCGGCTGCGGTCACCTCCCAAGAGGTAGAAAGCTTGTTTTCTGCCGAAATGAAGTTCAAGGCAGGACCATCAGAATAGCCCGTGCAAGCGGCCAGAATCAGGGTGGTCAGTAGGGCAAAAGCCAATAGGAAAAGATTTTTCATAAAGGTATGAGTTTGGGGCAAAGCTAGAAAAATCCTTTCATTATTGCATAGGCGGGAGGGAGTTTACCCCTGGAACCACTTGGGCCAAATGCCGGTTATTCTTTACTTTGGCCCTGCCCGGGCATCTGGTTTGGTCCGGGGGTCCCATTTATCTAGCTATGAACCTCAAATCTCATATCCAGCACCTGGCGGGCGAAATTCACGCCGATACGATCGCCCAACGCCAGTATATTCACGCCCACCCGGAGCTTTCTTTTGCCGAGGAGCAAACTGCGGCCTACGTCAAAACCGCACTCACGGCCCTGGGCATCGAGGTGCAGACCGACATCGCCGGGCACGGCCTCGTAGGCTACCTCCACGGCCAAAAGGAAGGCCCCCAGAAAGTCATCGCCTTGCGTGCCGACATGGACGCCTTGCCTATCCAGGAAGCCAACGAGGTCCTGTATCGCTCCCAGCACCCTGGGGTGATGCACGCCTGTGGCCATGATGTCCATACTTCCTCTTTGCTCGGCACGGCCCGCATCTTGCAAGCGGTGCGCGAGCAGTTCAGCGGCACCATCAAGCTGGTCTTTCAGCCAGCCGAAGAGCGGATACCCGGTGGAGCTTCGCTCATGATCAAAGCAGGGGTGCTCCAATCGCCCCCGGTCCAGGCGATCCTGGGCCAGCACGTGCAGCCCTACTTCGACTGTGGCAAAATCGGACTGCGGGGGGGCATGTACATGGCTTCGGCCGACGAAATTTACCTGCGGGTACGCGGCAAAGGGGGCCATGCCGCGCATCCGGCCCACTTCATCGACCCGGTCATGATCACCGCCCAGATGCTGGTGACCTTGCAGCAGGTGGTGAGCCGCTCCGACCCCCGCATCCCGACCATCCTTTCCTTTGGCCGGGTCATCGCCGAAGGAGCCACCAACATCATCCCTGAGTATGTGGAGGTGGCCGGTACCCTGCGCACCATGGATGAGCGCTGGCGGGCCGAGGCCAAAGACCAGATCCGACGGGTGGCGACCCACGTGGCCGAAGCCCTCGGCGGCTCGGTAGAGATTGACCTGCGCGATGGCTACCCCGTGCTGCACAACGATGAACAGCTCACCGCCCGCACCCGCGAGCGGGTAGCCGAGTTTGTGGGAGAAGAAAACATCATCGACATGGACCTCTGGATGGCGGCCGAGGATTTTGCCTACTACACCCATGAGGTGCCGGGCTGCTTCTATCGCTTGGGTACCCGCAACGAAGCCCGGGGCATCGTCCATGGCC
>CAZIVQ010000484.1:0-4319 GCA_964542415.1 uncultured Bacteroidia bacterium
GGTGCTCCTTTTGAATGTCTCGGTGAAGCTCACCCTGGTCATGCTTTCGACCTTCCCGGTGACCATCATCCTGGCCATGGTGATCGGGCGTTTTATCCGCAAGGTGTCGCGGCAGTCGCAAGATGCCCTGGCCGACGCCAACGTGGTGGTGGAGGAAACCTTACAGAGCGTCCACATCGTCAAGGCTTTCGCCAACGAACTCTTCGAGACCCGCCGCTACCAGAAAGGCATGCACGAGGTGGTGCGCTTTGCCCTGCGCGCCGCCAACGCCCGGGGCCTCTTTGTGGTCTTCCTCATCACGGCCGTATTTGGCGGCATCACCCTGGTGATCTGGTATGGGGCTTCTCTCATTGGCAGTAGCGACCTGACCATTGGCACGCTGGTCTATTTCATCATGATCACCCTCTTCATCGGCGGCTCCATCGCGGGCCTGGGCGACATGTACGGGCAGCTTCAAAAGACAATTGGGGCCTCAGAGCGCATCCGGGACATTTTGCGGGAGCCAGCGGAGTTCCAATTGTCGGAAGAAGTAGCGAGCAACCTGCCCCGGCTCTCAGGCCACATTCGCTTCGAAAACGTACGTTTTACCTACCCCACCCGCCCCGATATGGAGGTGATCAAAGGGATCGACTTCGAAATCGAACCCGGTACCAAAGTGGCCTTGGTGGGCCATAGCGGGGCGGGAAAGTCGACCCTCACCCAGTTACTGCTCCGTTTTCACACCGCCGGGCTAGGCCGCATCTGCATCGACGGCAAAGACATCCGCACCTACGAGCTGCCTACCCTGCGCGGCAACTTTGGGATCGTGCCGCAGGAGGTGATCCTCTTTGGGGGGACCATTCGGGAAAACATCGCCTACGGCAAGCCAGGGGCCAGCGATGAGGAGATCATCGCCGCCGCCAAAAAAGCCCACGCCTGGGAGTTCATCGAGCCCTTCCACGAAGGACTCGACACCCTGGTTGGCGACCGAGGGGTGAAACTTTCCGGCGGGCAGCGGCAGCGTATCGCCATTGCCCGGGCCATTCTCAAAGACCCCGCCATCTTGATTCTCGACGAGGCCACCAGCTCCCTCGATACCGAGTCCGAGCACCTGGTCCAGGCCGCCCTCAACCAACTGATGGACGGCCGCACCACCTTGGTCATCGCCCACCGGCTGTCGACCATCCGCTCCGTGGACCGCATTTTTGTGCTTGACCACGGCAAACTCATCGAGTCTGGCACCCACCAAGAACTTTCCCTGCGTGAAGACGGCACTTACCATAACTTGCTCCGGTTGCAATTTGCGGAGTAGGGGTTTTACTACCAAGGAATTTCACGGATCATGGATCCCGGAGATTTAACCCAAAACCCAAAACTCCCCTTTTCACCACAGAGGTCACGGATCATGGATGCCGGTAAAACCGGGAGAGATTTCACGGAGAACACGGAGTTTTTTTTAACGCAGAGGTCGCAGAGTTTTCGCAAAGAGCGCAGAGAAAACCCCCAAAACCCTTCCTCCGCGAACCTTTGCGCCCCCTTCGCGTCCCCCCGGTTTCTCCGGGGTCCGAGATCTGCGTTAAAAACCCAAAACTCCCCTTTTTCACCACTAAGAACACCAAGGAATTTCACGAAGAACACGAAGGTTTAACCCAAAACTCCAAACTCAAAACCCCCTTCCCCTTCCCCATGCAAGGAACCCTCTCCAAAATGACCACCCAACTGGTGGAGCCGGTGCAGTACACGCTCACGCTGGGCGAGGATAAGCTCGACATGAATGCGTTGGTAGGTAAGCCGATCCGGCTGCACTTTACCGGCGACATCTATTGCAAGGTTTGTGGCGAGAAAACCAAGAAATCGTTTGGCGAGGGCTTTTGCTTCAAGCACTTCCGCGACCACCCGTCCAATTCTCCCTGCATCCTCAGACCCGAACTCTGCGAAGGCCACCTGGGAAAAGGCCGCGATGTGGAATGGGAACAGACACACCACGTGCAGCCGCATGTGGTTTACCTAGCCCTGACCAGCGGCGTGAAAGTCGGGGTGACCCGGGCCACGCAGGTACCGACGCGCTGGATCGACCAAGGGGCTTGGCAGGCGGTGCGCTTGGCTGAGGTCCCTTACCGGCAGCTGGCCGGGGAAATCGAGGTGGCGCTGAAGGAATACTTCACCGACAAGACGCCCTGGCAGCGCATGCTCAAGGGCGAACAGGCCACAGACGTCGATTTGCTGGAAGAAAAGCAGCATGCCGAAGAATACCTGCCTTATAGCCTGCGCGATTATTACAGCGAAAATGACGAGATCATCGAAATCATCTACCCCGTGCAGGCCTGGCCAGAGAAGGTCAAAAGCGTCAATTTTGACAAGCAGCCCGATATCGAGGGTACCTTGCTGGGCATCCGGGGACAATACCTCATCCTGGACGACAACCGGGTATTCAACGTCCGCCGACACACCAGCTACTTCGTAGAGCTGGAAGCCTGAACAAAAGGTCGGCTCCGGGGCTTTTTTCTCTCAAAAAAACGCATGCTCAAGCTGTTCCAGTCAGATCGCTTCGTGCCCCCCTTGCCGGAAGGCCACCGCTTTCCCATCGGCAAGTATCAGCTGGTGAAGGAGCAGTTGCTGTACGAAGGCAGCATCGGGTCGCATCAGTTGGAAGAATCGGCAGCGGTCAGCGAGGCAGATGTGCTGCGGGTGCATACGCCCGCCTACTGGCAAGCGCTGCGGGATCAACAGCTGACCCCTCGACAGATGCGGCGCATTGGGTTTCCCCAGTCAGCCGCGCTGCTGGAGCGCTCCCGGCGCTCTTCTCAGGGGACGGTAAAGGCGGCCCTGCACGCCGTCGAGCATGGCATTGGCATGAACCTCGCCGGGGGCACCCACCACGCCTACGCCGACCGGGGCGAAGGCTTTTGCCTGCTCAATGACATGGCCATTGCCATTCGTCGCCTGCAAGCCGAGGGCCTGGCCCACCGCATCCTCATCGTCGACCTCGATGTACACCAGGGCAACGCCAACGCGGTGCTTTTCGCCCAAGACCCCCACGTCTACACCTTCTCTATTCACGGTCAGGACAACTACCCCCTGCGCAAGGAGCAATCCGACCAGGATCTCCCCCTCTCCAGCGGCATGGATGACAACGCATACCTGCCGCTGCTGCAAGCAACGCTTTCCCGACTCATAGATAGCTTTCGGCCCGATTTTGTGTTTTTTCAGGCCGGGGTAGATGTGCTGGCTACGGATAAATTGGGTAAATTGGCGCTGACTAAACCAGGCTGCAAGCAGCGCGACGAAGTGGTGCTCGGGCTCTGCGCCCGCCATGAGATTCCGGTGGCCGTGAGCATGGGCGGCGGCTATTCCGCCCGCCTCGCCGACACCGTCGACGCCCACGCCAATACCTTTCGGGTAGCGGCCAACATCTGGGGGTGAGATGGTTAGATTTTGAGACTTTTAGACTTTTAGACTTGGGGATGTTGGGACTTTTAGACCTGATGCCCCTTCTTCCCCAACTCCCCATTTCTCCTACTCCCCTACTCACCCATTCCCCAATTCCCCTACTCTCCCCCTACCCTTGCAACTGACCAACTGGGGCCTCTACCCCCGCCTAGATGCTCGCCTGTTGCCGGCCGATCCGGCTGCGCCTTTGCCCGCTGGAACCAGCATTCCCCGGGGCATGGGTCGCTGCTATGGCGACTCGGCCCTGGCCCCGCAGGTGCTCGACACCCGGCGCATGAACCGGATGCTGGCTTTCGATGCCGAAACGGGGGAGCTTCATTGCGAGGCGGGGGTGACCTTCGCCGACCTGCTGCGGGTGTTCGTGCCGAGGGGCTGGTTTCCGCCGGTCACGCCAGGGACCAAGTTCGTGAGCCTGGGCGGGGCTTTTGCCTCGGATGTCCACGGCAAAAACCACCACCTGGAGGGGAGCTTTTCGCGGCATGTGTGCAGCATCGAATTGCGGCTGCCCGACGGTCAGCTGCTACGCTGCGGCCGGGAAGAAAATGCGGCCTTATTTTGGGCCACCGCCGGTGGCATGGGCCTCACCGGCCTGATCGTGCGCCTGCGCCTGAGGCTCAAGCCCATCGAGACGGCGGCCATCCGCAGCCAGGTTTTCAAGGCCTCGACCTTGACTGAGAGCTTGGCGCTGTTTGACCGCCACCAGGCGGCCACCTACTCCGTCGCCTGGATCGATACCCTGGCTACCGGCCAGGCCCTGGGCCGCAGCCTGCTGATGCAAGGCGAGCACGCTACCCAGGCCGAGGTCGCCGGGACTCCCTGGGAGCGAAAACCGCTGGACCTGCAGATCGGAAGAGCGTCGTGTAGGGAAAGAGTGTAGATCTCGGTGGTCG